>NZ_JBEOZE010000007.1:0-205239 GCF_040297465.1 Streptomyces sp. NPDC001787 | reverse complement strand
GGTCAGCGCGGTCAGCGCGGTCAGCGCGGTCAGCGCGGTCAGCGCGGTCAGCGCGGTCAGCGCGGTCAGCGCGGTCAGCGCGGTCAGCGCGGTCAGCGGCGGGAGTCGTACGTGGCGTCGATGTTCTCCGCCACCGAGACGATCAGCAGCCGGGTCTCCGGGACGGTGGCGCGCCAGCGGTGCCGGACACCGCCGGACAGGAACAGCGTGTCGCCGCGCTCCAGCCGGTACGCCTGTCCCTCGGCCTCCACCTCGGCGGCGCCCTCCACGACGTACATCACCTCGTCGTTGCGGTGCTGGAACTCGCGTCCCAGGTCCTGCTCACCGGTGAACTCCAGCGCGCAGAGCTGGTGGCGGCCGCGCACCACGCGGCGTACCCCGTCCCCCTCGCCCGCGCGCACCACGTCCACCGAGCGCGCCGAGTCGGCGGCGGCCCGCAGCCGGGCGGTCGTGGTCTCCAGCGCCTCGGCGACCCGGTCCAGCGACCTGGCGCTCGGGCGGGCGCGCTCGTTCTCGATCTGGCTCAGGAACGGCACGGACAGACCGCTGCGCGCGGCGACCGAGGCCAGCGTGAGCCCCAGGGTCCTGCGCCGTCGGCGGACCGCGGCACCGACCCGCAGTGCTTCCTTCTCGTCCATGTCCGGGCTCCCTCCCGCCTGGCCATCCTCCCGGTTGCGAGCACACTACGCACTTCGTTCGGGAGATGGAGCACGGGAGAAGAGGCGGGAAACCCGCCAGGGGCGTTCTTCGGCCATGGCGAAGGGGACGGCCCCGGTACTCCACCGGGTCCGTCCCCTTCCTGGTATGCGCCGGAATCAGCTGCCGACAGGCGTCAGCGCGGCGCCCACCTCGGGGTTGGCGTCCATCCAGCGGCGGGCGGATTCCTTCTCCTTGCCACCGCCCCCGTTCTGGATCTCCACTTCCAGCGAGGCCAGCTGCGCCTCGGTGAGCTTGAAGTCCTTCAGCCAGCGGGTGACCTCGGGGAAGTCCTTCGCGAAGTCCTTCTTCGCGACCGTGTGGATCTCCTCGCCCTTGCCCCAGGCACCCTTGGGGTCCTTGAGCTTCTTCAGGTCGTGCTTGCCGTAGGCCCAGTGCGGCGACCACAGGGTCACCACGACCGGCTCCTTCTTCTTGATCGAGCGGTTCAGCTCGGCCAGCATCGAGGACGTGCTGGAGGAGACGACCTTGTACTCACCCTCCAGGCCGTACTCCTTGAGCACCTTCTCGTTGAGCGTGCCCATCATCCCGGCGCTCGACTCGATGCCGATGATCTTGCCGTTGAACTTCTTGCCCTGACCCTTGAGGTCGTCGAGCGAGTCGATGCCCTTCACGTACGAGGGAACCGTCAGCTCCAGCGAGGTCGGCCCGTACCAGGAGCCGAGATCGGTGAGGTTGTCCTTGTACTTGTCCCAGTACGCCTTGTGCGTCGTCGGCAGCCAGGAGTCGAACTGGACGTCCATCTGTCCCTGCGCGAGACCCGTGTAGAGCGGACCGGGGTCGAGCTGCTTGACGGTCGTGCGGTAGCCGCGGTCCTCCAGCAGGTTCTGCCACAGGTAGGTGCTCGCGATGGCCTCGTCCCACGGGAAGTAGCCCATGTTGACCGTCTTGCCCGCGTCCTCGCCCTGCTGACCGCCACCGGCGCCCTCGGGCAGCGGGGCGAGCTGGTCGACGAGGCCCGGGGACTTCTTCAGCCAGGCGCGTACGCCCTCCTGCTCCTTGCCCTCACCGGCGGTCTGGATCTCGTTCTCCAGGCCGGTGAGCTGCTCCTCGGTGAGCTTGAAGTCCTTCAGCCACCCGGAGACCACCGGCGCCTTCTCGGCGAACCCCTTGTGGGCGACGGTGTGCACGTTCTCGCCCTTGCCCCAGGCGCCCCTGGGGTCCTTGAGCTTCTTCAGGTCGTGCTTGCCGTAGGCCCAGTGCGGCGACCACAGGGTCACCACGACCGGCTCCTTCTTCTTGATCGAGGCGTTCAGCTCGGCCAGCATCGAGGACGTGCTGGAGGAGACGACCTTGTACTCACCCTCCAGGCCGTACTCCTTGAGCACCTTCTCGTTGAGCGTGCCCATCATCCCGGCACTGGCCTCGATGCCGATGATCTTGCCGTTGAACTTCTTGCCCTGACCCTTGAGGTCGTCGAGCGAGTCGATGCCCTTCACGTACGAGGGAACCGTCAGCTCCAGCGAGGTCGGCCCGTACCAGGAGCCGAGGTCATCGATCTGGGAGCTGTACTTGTCCCAGTAGTCCTTGTGCGTGGTGGGCAGCCAGGAGTCCGTCTGGAAGTCGATGTCGCCGCGTGCGACGCCGGAGTAGAGCGGACCGGCGTCCAGCTGCTTGATGTCGGTCGTATAGCCGCGCTGCTCCAGGAGCTCCTTCCAGAGGAACGTGGAGGCGATGCCCTCGTCCCACGGGATGTAGCCCAGGTTGATCTTCTGGCCCTTGCCGACGTTCGCGCTGTCCCCGGCGACGCTCTTCCCGCCGTCGTCCGAGCCGGCGATGTTGAGCCCGCCCGCGATCAGCGCGAGGACGACCACACCGACCATCGCGACGGCGGTGCCCGGCTTGTAGTGGGTGATCCTCGGGCCACGCGCGCCGGAGGCGATCTTGGCGGCGGCCCGGCGGCCGAGCGGGGAGACCCGCTCGTTGAGCGCGCCGGTCATCCGGTCCAGGTACATGGCGAGGATGACGACGGCGATGCCGCTCTCGGCGGCGAGGCCGACCTGGAGCTGGGTGATCGCGGCGTAGACCTTCTCGCCGAGACCGCCGGCGCCCGCCATACCGCCGATGACCACCATCGACAGCGCCAGCATGATGACCTGGTTGATACCGGCCATGATCGTCGGCAGGGCGAGCGGCAGCTGCACCCGGGTCAGGGTGTCGCGGGGCGTCGTGCCGAACGCCTCGGCGGCCTCGACCAGCTCGCTGTCCACCTGACGGATGCCCAGCTCGGTCATCCGGACGCCGGGGGGCATCGCGAACACGATGGTGGCGATGACCCCGGGGGTGACACCGACGCCGAAGAACATGACGCCGGGGATCAGGTAGACGAAGGCGGGCATCGTCTGCATGACGTCGAGGACCGGCCGGAGCGCGGCACTGACCTTGTTGTTCCGTGCGGCCCAGATGCCCGTCGGTACCGCGATCACGATGGTGATGACGGCAGCCACGACGACCAGCGACAGCGTGGCCATCGCCTCGTCCCACAGGGCGAGGGAGTCGATCAGGGCGAAGCCCGCGAAGGTGAGCACGGCCGGAACCACGCCGCGCAGCCAGAACGCGATGACGGCGAAGATCGCGGCCATCAGCAGCGGCTCACCGCCGCCGAGGACGGCGTTGACCCCGTCGTACATTCCGCCGAGCACGGCCTTGATGGCGTCGAAGATCCAGGTGAGGTTCGACTGGAGCCAGTCGACCGCGTCCTCGACCCACTCGCCGAAGGTGAACCTAGGCACCGGCGCTCACCTTCCCGGCGTCGGAGGACAGGGCAGGCTGTACGTCGTCGACACGCGGCTCCTCACCGAGTGCGGCGAGCAGACGGCCGCGCGGCACGACACCGATCACACCGCCCCCGGCGTCGGTGACGGCCACGGCGACGCCGCTGGTCGAACAGGGCGTGAACAGCTCGGCGATCGGCGTCCCGGCGGTCACGGTAGCGGGCGCCTCGGCCAGCACGTCCTTGTCGGAGCGGCCCTTCTCGGGCCGCTCCATGATCGAACCGGCGGTGAGCACCCGGGAGCGGTCGACGTCCTGGATGAACGACGCGACATAGTCGTTGGCCGGACGGACGAGAATGTCCTCGGCGGTGCCCTGCTGGACGATCCTGCCGTCGCGCATCACGGCGATCCGGTCGCCGAGGCGCATGGCCTCGTTGAGGTCGTGGGTGATGAAGACGATCGTCTTCTTCAGCCGCTTCTGGAGTTCGAGCAGCTGGTCCTGCATGTCACGGCGGATCAGCGGATCCAGTGCGCTGAAGGACTCGTCCATCAGCAGCAGATCGGCGTCGGTGGCCAGGGCGCGGGCCAGGCCCACGCGCTGCTGCATACCGCCGGAAAGTTCGTCGGGCCAGGACTTCTCCCAGCCTGCCAGGCCGGTCAGTTCCAGCGCCTGGGCGGCGCGCTGCTCACGCTCGGCGCGCGGCACACCCTGCACTTCGAGACCGTACGCGGCGTTCTCCAGCACGCTCCTGTGGGGGAAGAGCGCGAAGTGCTGGAACACCATGCTGATCTTGGAGGACCGGACATGGCGCAGTTCACGGGGGCTCAGGGCGGTCAGGTCCTGGCCGTCGAACAGCACACGTCCGGCAGTGGCGTCGAGCAGTCCGTTGAGCATCCGCAGCAACGTGGACTTGCCGGACCCCGAGAGACCCATCACGACGAAGATCTGGCCCGGTTCCACGGTGAACGATGCGTCGATCACCGCTGCGGTCGTTCCGTCGGCGCGCAGCTCGTCGCGGCCGGTGCCGCTCTTGAGTTTCCGCACGGCTTGATCGGGTCGTCTGCCGAACACTTTGTACAAGTGGTCGGCTTGCAGCCTTGACACATACACCTCACGCGTTGAACCGAAAAACGGTCTGCCACCCCCTCCGGCAGACCGTGGAGCGGTGCGGATTCGGTCCGCACTGCACGCGCATTAGTTGAAAATGCGACGTGGTCCGCTCCGATGGCGCGCCTGCCCGCACTTACGCACACCAAACACAAGTGTGATTCAGCTCACCCGCGGGCCGGTGTCAGTGGCGTGGGGCATCATCGGGGTGTGACGCGACGCCTGATGCTCCTCGACACCGCCTCCCTCTACTACCGCGCCTATTTCGGGGTCCCCGATTCGGTGCGCGCGCCGGACGGCACCCCGGTCAACGCCGTGCGCGGACTGCTCGACTTCATCACCCGCCTGGTGCAGGACCACCGGCCGGACGACCTGGTCGCCTGCTGGGACAACGACTGGCGCCCGCACTGGCGCGTCGAGCTGATCCCCACGTACAAGGCGCACCGGGTGGCGGTGGAGACGGCCGAGGGGCTCGCCGACGAGGAGGACACGCCCGACACCCTGTCCCCCCAGGTCCCGATCATCGAGGACGTGCTGGACGCGCTCGGCATCGCCCGGGTGGGCGTCACGCCGTACGAGGCGGACGACGTGATCGGCACCCTCACCGGCCTGGCGTCCGGCCCCGTCGACATCGTCACGGGCGACCGCGATCTCTATCAGCTGGTCGACGACGCCCGGCGCGTGCGCGTGCTGTACCCGCTCAAGGGGGTCGGAACGCTCCAGGTGACGGACGAGGCGTGGCTGCGCGAGAAGTACGGCGTGGACGGTGCCGGCTATGTCGATCTGGCCCTGCTGCGCGGCGACCCGAGCGACGGTCTGCCCGGCGTTCCCGGCATCGGCGAGAAGACGGCGGCCAAGCTGCTGGACGCCTTCGGCGACCTGGCCGGGATCATGGCCGCCGTGGACGATCCGGGCGCCGGGCTGACACCCTCGCAGCGCAAGCGGCTGGACGAGGCACGGGACTATGTCGCCGTCGCGCCGAAGGTCGTCCGCGTCGCCGGTGACGTCCCGCTGCCCGCCTTCGACCCGGCGCTGCCCCACGAGCCGCGCGATCCGGCCGCCCTCGAAGCGCTGGCGGAGCAGTGGGGCCTGGGCGGAGCCGTGCGGAGACTGCTCTCCACTCTTCGGGCCTGAGATGCTAGGTTAGGTTTACCTAACCTAGCAGGGTCCCGTTCCGGGGCCCCGAACGTCCAGATCAGGGAGAACCTCGTGGCAGAGCGGCCCGCCCGGCAGGCACCCAAGGCTCAGGGCGCGCAGGTCGTGCGCACCGAGCAGATCACCCCGCACATGGTGCGGGTGGTCCTCGGCGGTGACGGGCTGGCCGGCTTCGAGCTCTCCGGCTTCACCGATCACTACGTCAAGCTGTGCTTCGCCCCCGAGGGCGCCGATTACGCGCACCCCTTCGACATGGCCGCGATCCGCGAGTCGCACCCCCGCGAGCTGTGGCCCACCACCCGTACCTACACGGTGCGTTCCTGGGACCCGGCCTCCCGCGAGCTGGCCATCGACTTCGTGGTGCACGGCGACGAGGGTCTCGCCGGACCGTGGGCGGCGAGCGTCCGGCCGGGCGAGCAGGTGACGTTCCTGGGCCCCGGCGGCGGCTACGGACCGCAGGCCTCGGCCGACTGGCATCTGCTGGCCGGCGACGAGAGCGCGCTGCCCGCGATCGCCGCGGCGCTGGAGCAGATGCCCGCGGGTGCGCTGGTGCACGCGTTCATCGAGGTGCCGGACGCCTCGGAGGAGCAGAAGATCGTGACGGCCGACGGGGTGGCGGTGACCTGGCTGCACCGCGGTGACCGCCCGGTCGGCGAGGCCCTGACCGCCGCCGTGAAGGGGCTGGACTTCCCGGCGGGCGAGGTGCAGGCGTTCGTGCACGGCGAGGCGGGCTTCGTGAAGGAGATCCGCAGCTATCTGCGGCTCGACCGGCAGATCCCCCTCCAGCAGTTGTCGATCTCCGGCTACTGGCGGCTCGGGAAGAACGACGACGCCTGGCGCGCCGTCAAGCGCGAGTGGAACGAGCAGGTGGAGCGCGAGCAGGAGGGCGCCGCGTAGCGCGTGGCGCCGCACCCGTAGGCACGCACAGGCGGCACCCGCGCGGCTTCAGAGCTTTTCGCGGCTTCACAGCTTTCGCGCCTTCGCCCGCCCGCCCGCATTCGCGCCCGCGCGCCGGCGCCCTCGCGCGCCGGCGCCCTCGCGCCCGACACGGACCCCGGTCGCCATGGTGACCGGGATCTCCGCACGTCAGACGCGTGCGCCGGGCTCCGGGGCCGCTGACGTCCCCGCTCCACCACCCGACGCGCCTTCAGCGCCGTCCGGTGCATCTTCCCCTGCGTCCGCGCCCTTCACGGTGCCCGGCTCCCCTGCGTCCGCGCCCTTCACGGTGCCCGGCTCCCCTGCGTCCGCGCCCTTCACGGCGCCCGGCTCCCCTGCGTCCGCGCCCTTCACGGTGCCCGGCTCCCCGCCCGCGCCCGACTCCTCGTAGAGACGGGCGGAGGCATCGACATGCGCGAGCCGCCGCAGCGCCCCGAACATCGCCTCTCCGAGCACCGTTCCCACGACCACGCTCTCCACCAGATCCTCGCGCGCCACCCGCCGCGCCACATAGTCGAGGTCTGCGCGGGCGACCGGCTCGGCGGCATCCGCGTACACATCCAGCAGTTCGGTGAATCCGCCGTGCCCGGCCCGCCGCAGGGCGACCAGCACCCCGGCCAGCGACTCACCGGCCGTACTCTCCTCCTCGACGTGCCAGCCCCGCCGCTCCAGCAGCTCGGCCACCTCGTCACGGGCCTCCTCCAGCTCGGGGCCCGTCTCCTCCTCGTCCGTCGGCGTGACACCCTCCGCCGCGGCCCCCAGCACCTTGTGCACCGGCTGCTCGGGGTCGTCGACGGCCTCCAGCACATCCCCGATGGCGGACAGCGAGAGCCCGCCGACATCCAGCAGCGCGCGGATCAGCCGCAGCCTGCGCTCGTGCCCGGCGTCGTAGCTCGCCTGGTTCGGGCTGGTCAGCTGCCCGGCGGGCAGCAGCCCCTCGCGTACGTAGTACTTGATCGTCGGCACCGGGACCCCGGACCTACGACTCAACTCACCGATGCGCACCGCGTGTCCGCCCTTTCATGACTTGCCAAATCCCTCGCACATCATAGATAGTCCCTCTATCGGATAGTAGGGAGTCCCGCTATCCATAATCATCTCGCTCCAGGGGGTTCTCCATGTCGACGTGGCGTTTATGGCACCGGCCGTTGGTCCTGTTCTCCGCCGCGATGGCCGTGATGGCGGTCGTCTCGGCGGTGGGTCTGGTGGTCGACGACCGGATGCTGGCGGGTGCGCCGATCTGGGCCAAGCCGTTCAAGTTCGCCGTCTCGTTCGTGCCCTACTGCCTGGCCCTGGCATGGATGCTGACGCTCCTCACCCACGGCCGGCGAACAGGCCGGTGGGCCGGCAATGTGGTCGTCCTGGCCAGCCTCGCCGAGATGGCGATCATCACCGGGCAGGTCATCCGGGGCAAGCGCAGCCACTTCAATCACGAGACACCGTTCGACACCCGCCTCTACGACGTGATGGCGTACACCGTCATCACCCTCTGGACCGCGACCCTGGTGATCGCCCTGCTGCTGCTGCGCGCACGGATCGCCGACCGGGCCTCGGCCTGGGCGATCCGCTCCGGTGTGGTGCTCGCCCTGGTGGGCGCGGGGATCGGTTTCCTGATGTCCCAGCCGAGCGCGCAACAGCGCGCCGCCGGCGACCTGGACACCGCCGACGTGGTGGGGGCGCACGCCGTGGGCGTACCGGACGGCGGCCCCTCCATGCCGATCACCGGCTGGTCGACAACCGGCGGCGATCTGCGAATACCCCACTTCGTCGGCATGCACGCGCTCCAGCTCATCCCCCTGTTCCTGCTCCTGCTGCTGGCGCTCGCGCCTCGTGTCGCGCGGCTGCGCGACCCGCGCGTCCGCTTCCGCCTGGTGCTCGTCGCCTCCGGCGCGTACGCGGCGCTCGTGGCCCTGATCACCTGGCAGGCCCTGCGCGGCCAGCCGCTGATTCACCCGGACGGGTCGACCCTGGCCGTCGCGGGCATGATCCTCGCCGCCGCCGCACTCGGCGCCTGGGTGGCGCTGCGGCAGACACCCGCGCGGCGGAACACCGATTCCTACGACAAGGAGCTCGTGGCATGACCGGTGCACTTTTCGAGATCACGTTCTATCTGACGGCCCCGTTCTGGCTGCTCATGATCTTCGCTCCCCGCTGGGCCACCACCACCCGGATCGTCTCCTCGCCCCTCACCGTCCTGCCGGTGCTGGCGGTCTATCTCGTGCTGGCCCTGCCCGTCTTCCCCGAACTCTGGACGGCGGTCAGCAACCCCGACATCGACGCCTTCCGCGATCTGGCGGCGCTCGGGAACGGTGCGGGAGCGCTCTGGGCGCAGGTCATCGCGTGGGATCTGCTGCTGGGTCAGTGGATGTTCCTCCAGGCACGGAAACTGGCGGTGTCCCCGCTGGTGATGGGCCCCCTGCTGGTGCTGACGATCCTTCTCTCGCCGTTCGGGCTGCTGATCTTCCTGATCATCCGCGCGGTGCGGCAGGCGAAGGGGACCGGGGCGACGCACGCCCCGTCCGATGACGGGATCCCCGGCCGGGCGGGCGAATCCGCGGTGCTCTGACGGCGGTACGCCCGCGGCGTGGCAGGATCACGCGCGCCCGATGACCGCCCGCGCCGGATTTCCCGCGCACCGGCCAATCCGCGCCGCCACCGGCTCCGAATCACTCCTGGAACCGATGAGCATCCCAGGAGGAACCCCGCGTGAAGGAAGCCGTACACATCAGCGGAGCACCCGTGCCGGGGCCCGATCTCCAGGAGCTCCTGGTCCTGGTCGCCACGGGTGACCAGGACGCCTTCGCCGAGGTGTACGACGCGGTCTGCGGACCGGTCCTCGGGCTGGTGCGCAGCGTGCTCCGTGATCCCGCCCAGTCCGAGGAGGTGGCCCAGGAAGTGCTGGTGGAGGTGTGGCGGACCGCGCCCCGCTTCCGGGCCTCCCGGGGCAGCGCGATGAACTGGGTACTGACCCTCGCCCACCGGCGGGCGGTGGACCGGGTCCGCTCGGCGGAGGCCTCGGCGGCCAGGGAACACCGGGCCGCGCTGCTGGACCGTACGCCCGCCTTCGACGAGGTCACCGAGCAGGTCGAGACACGGCTGGAGCGGGAACAGGTCCGGCGCTGTCTGCGCAACCTCTCCGAACTCCAGCGCCAGTCGGTGAACCTGGCCTACTACCGGGGCCTGACCTACCGTGAGGTCGCGGAACTCCTGCGCGTACCGCTGGGCACCATCAAGACACGGCTGCGGGACGGGCTGATCCGGCTGCGCGACTGCCTGGGGGTGAGCGCGTGAGCGCCGCCGACCTGCACACCCTGACCGGGGCCTATGCCCTGCACGCTCTGCCGGAGTCCGAGCGCCGTGAGTTCGAGCGGCATCTGCACGACTGCGCGGCCTGTGCCCAGGAGGTACGGGAGCTGTCGGCGACCGCCGCCCGGCTCGGTCTCGCCGCGGCACGGACACCGCCGGCCGAACTGCGCGCCCGCGTGCTGCGGGAGATCACGGCCGTCCGGCAGGAGCCGCCCGCCCGCGGCCACGGCGGCCCGGCCCGTACCGGCCGCGCCGATGCCGGTGCCCGCACCCGCCGCCGGCTGACGTTCGCGCTGGCCGCCTGTGCCGCGGCCGCCGCCGCCCTCGGCGGAATCGCCGTGTGGCAGGGCCGGCTGGCACAGGACGCCCGGCAGGAGGCCGACCTCTCGCGGCAGCGGGGCGAGCTGCTGGCCCAGGTGCTTTCCGCACCGGACGCGAGGAGCCGTTCGGGGGAGCTGGCCGGGGGCGCCCGGGGCACGGTCGTCGTCTCGGCGAGCCGCGATCACGCGGTGTTCCTGTCCTCCGGGATGACCCCGCCGCCCGGCGGCAAGGTGTACCAGCTGTGGTTCGACGACAACGGCACCATGCGGTCCGCCGGACTGATGGACCCCTCCGCCACCGACGGGGCGGTCCTGCTGGACGGGCCGGTCGGCCGGGCGTCCGGCATGGGCATCACCGTCGAACCGGCCGGCGGGTCCGAGGAACCGACGTCGGCTCCCCTGGCCGTGATGGCGTTCCCCACCTGAGGCGCTGCGGGTGATCCGCCGGGCCGGGCTGAGCCGTGCCGGGCCGCGCCGTGTTGTGTTGTGTCAGGCCGTGTAGGCCCGGGGCGTGTTGTGCCGTGTTGTGCCGTGCCGGGAGGCTGTGCACCCTGATCGGGTCCGGCCTCCGGGCGCCGCCCCGCACGGACGCGCCCTCGATTCCCCTCCGGGGACCACGCGGACCGGCGGCTCTTCGGCCGCCCCCCGAACGGGTGAATGACCAATCCGCAGCCGGTTCCGTGCCGAATGCATGGTGTGAGACCACATCAGAACGATCCGCCGCCGCGCGGTTCCACCGGATCCCGGAGGTCCCGCTGGACGCGCGCCGCGCTCGCCGCGCTCAGCGGTCTGATCGCCGGGTTCTGCGCCCTGGGCGTCGCCGAACTGGTCGCAGCCGCCGTACGCCCCGAGGCGGGTCCGGTCACGGCGGTGGGCGGAGCGGTCATCGACCGCACTCCCCCGGCGCTGAAGGACTTCGCCGTACGGAACTTCGGCACCGCCGACAAAGTGGTGCTCCAACTGGGCATCCTCACGCTGCTGGCGCTCTTCGCCCTGGCGGTGGGGGTGCTCGCGCTGCGGCACCGGCGGACCGGCTCGGCGGCGGTTCTGGTCTTCGGCGCGGTCGGGGCGGTGGCGGCGGCCGGACGACCGGAGGGCGGGCCCGGCGACGCGCTTCCTTCGGTGGTCGGTGCCGTGGTGGCCGCGGGAGTGCTGTATCTCCTGGTCGGACGGCTCGCCCCGGTACCGGGGCGGTCCCCCGCGGCAGGGGATCCGGACAAGGATGCGCGGGGCACCTTCGACCGTCGCGGTTTCGTGATCGCGGCGACCGCCGCGGCGGCGGCCTCGGCCGGTGCGGGCCTGGTGGGACGTCGGCTCACCGCGTCCGTGCAGGCCGGGGCCGCCGCTTCCCGCCGTGAGGTGGTCCTCCCCGTACCGGACTCGGCGGCGCCCGCCGTGCCGCGCGGCGCGGACCTGGGAATCCGGGGCGTGAGCTCGTTCATCACCCCGAACAAGAGCTTCTACCGGGTGGACACCGCCCTGGTGGTCCCACAGATCGACGCCGGCGGATGGCGGCTGCGGATCCACGGCAGGGGCGTCAGCCGTCCCCTCACCGTCGGATTCCACGATCTGCTGGAGCGGGAGATCGTCGAGCGCGACATCACGCTGGCCTGCGTGTCCAACGAGGTCGGTGGACCGTACATCGGCAATGCCCGCTGGATCGGCGTGCGGCTGGCCGACCTGCTGCGCGAGGCCGGGGTGAAGCCGCCGTCGCAGGGCGGACCCGCCGACCAGATCGTGGCGCGGTCGGTGGACGGCATGACGATCGGTACGCCGGTCGAGGACGTCATGGACGGGCGCGACGCGCTCCTCGCGCTCGGCATGAACGGCGAACCGCTGCCCTTCGCGCACGGCTTCCCCGTCCGGATGCTCGTCCCCGGCCTGTACGGCTATGTGTCCGCCTGCAAGTGGATCCAGGACATCGAGCTGACGACGTTCGACGACTACGACGCCTACTGGGTCAAGCGCAGCTGGTCGCGCCGGGCGCCCGTCAAGACCCAGTCACGCATCGACACCCCACGCCCGTTCGCCTCCCCGGGGCCGGGCACGGTGCCGGTCGCCGGAGTCGCCTGGGCCCAGCACCGGGGCATCGCCCGGGTGGAGGTCCGGGTGGACGGCGGCGCCTGGCACACCGCCCGGCTCGGTGCGCAGGACGGCCTGGACACCTGGCGCCAGTGGGTGTGGGAATGGCCGGCCACCTCCGGCCATCACACCCTTGAGGTCCGCGCGACGGACCGTACCGGCGTCACCCAGACCGGCGAACGGGCCGGCACCGTCCCCGACGGAGCGACCGGCTGGCATTCGGTGGTGGTCGACGTGCCCTGATCCCCCGTCACCCACCGCACAGGACCGGTACCGGTCCCCGAGCGATCACTCATATCCCGATCCAGGAGAACACCATGAACGCCCTGCACTTCCGCCGCGCCGCCCTCGCCGTGTCCGCCGCGGCCATTCTTCCGCTGGCCCTGACGGCCTGCTCCTCCGACGACTCCAAGGACTCCGCGTCCGGGTCCCGGCCGGGCGCCGCGTCGACTCCTGCCGCGCCCGACGGGGACTCCTTGAACAAGGACGAGCCGTTCGGCCCGGGATGCGCCTCGGTGCCGGAGGACGGCGCGGGCTCGTTCGCGGGCATGGCGAAGGACCCGGTCGCCACGGCCGCCTCGAACAACCCGGACCTCGCCACCCTGGTCACCGCCGTCGGGCAGGCGGGCCTGGCCGACACCCTGAACAACGCGCAGAACATCACGGTGTTCGCGCCGACCAACGAAGCCTTCGCCAAGATCCCGAAGGCGGACCTGGACAAGCTGCTGGCGGACAAGGCCGCGCTGACCAAGGTGCTCACCTACCACGTGGTGGGGCAGAAGCTGACGCCGGAGCAGCTGGAGAAGGGGACCTTCGACACGCTGGCGAAGAGCACGCTGACGGCATCCGGCTCGGGTGCGACGTACACCGTGAACGACTCCTCGAAGGTCGTCTGCGGCGGTGTTCCGACGGCCAACGCGACGGTCTACATCGTCGACACGGTCCTGATGCCCCCGAAGTAACCGGCGGGCCGGGACGGCGAGATACGTGGGGCGGGCGGCCGGGCGGTGAGGTGCCCGGCCGCCCAGCCCCCGGCCCGCCCGGCCGCCCAGCCGCGCAGCCCCCCGGCCGCGCAGCCTCCCGGCTCAAGCGTCGAAGCTCGCGAAGTATCCGGCGGCCATGTCCTCGGCTCCGTGGCCCTGTTCGGAGGCCCGGCGGAACCGCTCCGCGCCCGCCCGCACCGTGTCCATGCGGACACCGGCCCGCTCCGCCGCCTCCAGCACCAGCAACGCGTCCTTGCGCGCGTTGTCCACCGTGAAACTGGGGGTGAAGTCGCCGTCGAGGATCGCGGCCGACTTCGACCGGAAGTAGCCGTTGTCCATCGGGCCGCCCAGGACGACATCGCGGAAGTGCGCGGGGTCGACACCGAGCCCCTCGGCCAGCGCCAGGGCCTCACCGACCCCGTGGGTCAGGGCCAGCACCCAGGTGTTGAGGACGAGTTTCAGACGGCTGGCCGCCCCGGACGCACCGTCCTCACCGACCCAGACGGTACGGCTTCCGATGGTGTCGAAGACCGGCTGCACGACGGGGCGTACCGCGGGGTCGCCCGCAGCCAGCACCACCAACTGCCCCTGCTCGGCGGGCAGCCGGGTGCCCTGGACCGGCGCGTCGACAAGGACGAGTCCGCGTTCACGGGCGAGATCCGCCAGATCGTCGACGGCCGCGCCGACGGTGCTGAGCTGGATCCAGACCGTCCCCGGCGCCGGCGCGGCGGCCTCGATCGCCTCCCGGACGGCGGCGCCGTCCCTGAGCACGGTGAGCACGACACCGGCCCCCGCGACGGCCTCGGCCGGTGACGCGGCGACACGCACCCCGTCACCGGCCAGCGCCTCCGCCTTGCCCCGGGTGCGATTCCATACCCGCAGGACGAAGCCCCCACGGGCCAGGTTGCGGGCGATCGGCGCGCCCATGGTGCCGGTGCCCAGTACCGCGACGACGGCCGGTGACGGGGGGAGGGGATCGGTCATGGTGGCGGCTCCTCGGCGCGGAACGGTCGGACGGCGCGCAACACACTCCATCCTGCCCGGCCCGGCGGCCCGCGCATCCCGGAATCCGCGGAGCGGGCGCCGCACCGTCCTGACCGGACACCCCCGGGAAGGAGCCGTCGCACATGTCGCTGCCCGGGTACGGGGGCCGGTGGCGTGGGCCGGGTGCCGTGGGCCGCGGATCTCGTGTCGCCGGTCCGGCGGCCGGACGGGGCGGGGCCGCCGCAGTGCATCCGGAACAGTCATAGCCAAATAAATCTACACATAAGGGCTGGATAAGAGCATCATGGGAGAGCAGGCACATTCCGCGCACTCCATGCACAGCGGTCGGGCCTGCAGGACCGAAGGAGACGAAAACTCATGAGCAACGTCTCGCACACCGGGCATGACCTGGCTGGTCACCCCGATGTCTCCGAAATGCGCGACCGGTACGACCGCATGCTCGGCGGCCGTGATGTGGCGCTGGTGGACGGACCGGCATTCCTCGTCGGTCTGTACTGCGCCGTCTCGCCGTGGGTGCTCCACTTCACGGCGAGCCAGCCCGCACTCGTGACGCACAACCTCGTGATGGGTATCGCCATCGCCGTACTGGCCCTGGGATTCTCCGTCATGCCGGAGCGCATGTACGGCCTGAGCTGGGCCATGTGCGCCATGGGCGCCTGGATCATCGTGTCGACCTGGGTCGTGGGCAGCAGCCCGGACACCGGGGTCATCATCAACAACGTCGTCGTCGGTGGGCTGACCGTCCTGCTGGGACTGATCTGCGCGGGGACGGCGGCGAAGAGCCGCAGGACCTGACCGAGCGGTATCACGGGCGGGGACACATCGTGGCCGCGAGCCCGGCCGACGGGCCGCGGTCACCCCCCGTTCCGTCCCCTGTTCCGCCCCCGTCTTCCCTCCCCGCACCCCCTTTCCACTCTCCGGGTTCCGCCCCCGTCTCCCTCCCCCGCTCCGACCGTTCCGTACGGCAGGAGCTCCCGGCCCATGGTTGACGCGACGCCAACACGCCTGTTCCACTGGGCGGATGCGCCCTCAGCTGCGGCTGGTCACCCGTGACCACATCGACTTCGGTCGAGTGTGGTCCGCCTCGTGTCGTCCCTGACCGCTCCACGTCACGGCATTCCCCGACACGGCAGTTTCCAGCACAGCACGAGATGAGGCCTTGCCATGCCCGTCGAGTTCCTCGGCATCGCGGCGACCAACGAAGGTTCCGAAGTGACTTCCCGCTCCGGGGCGTCCTTCGACAAGGAGTACACCCTCAGACTGGCCCGCGCCCACCAGGACTACGGCTGGGACCGGGTGCTGTTCGCCTACGGCTCCGGCTCCCCCGACCCGTCCCCCGCCGCCGCCTACATCGCGGCCCGTACCGAGACCCTGCAGATCCTGGTGGCCCACCGCCCCAACGTCTCGTACCCCACCTTCGCGGCGAAGACCTTCGCGACCCTGGACCGGATCAGCGACGGACGTCTCGCCGTGCACTTCATCACCGGCGGGAACGACCACGAGCAGCGGCGCGAGGGCGACTTCCTCACGAAGGACGAGCGCTACGCCCGCACCCGCGAGGCCATCCAGATCATCAAGAAGGCATGGACCTCGCACGAACCCTTCGACCACGAAGGCACGCACTACCGGTTCAACGACTTCGTGAGCGACACCTTCCCCGTCCAACAGCCGCACCCGCGCGTCTCGTTCGGCGGATCATCACCCGCGGCCTACGCGGCCGGCGGCGCCGAGGCCGATATCTACTGCCTCTGGGGCGAACCGCTCGCCGAGACCGCCGAACAGATCGAGTCGGTGAAGGCGGCGGCCAGGGCCGCGGGCCGCACCGACACCCCCAGGATCCAGGTCGCGTTCCGCCCGGTCATCGCGCCGACCGAGGAACTGGCCTGGGAGAAGGCGCACCGCACGCTCGACCGCATCAAGGCCCGCAGGGCGGGCGCCCCGCCGGCCCGCCGCCACCCGCTGACGAACCCCGAGAACTCGGGTTCGCAGCGGCTGCTCCGGGTGGCCGCACGGAGCGAGCGCCACGACCGGGCCCTGTGGACCCCCACCGCCGCCGAGACAGGTGGCGCGGGCAACTCGACGGCTCTGGTGGGCACCCCGGAAACGGTGGCGCAGGCGCTGCTCGACTACTACGACCTGGGAGTGGAGATCCTCTCCGCCCGCGGCTACGACCTGCTGGACGACGCCATCGACTTCGGCCGGCAGGTCATCCCGATCGTCCGCGAGGAAGTGGCCAAGCGCGACGCGTCCCGGCAGGCGGACCGGCCCGCCCCGTGACCGCCCCCGAGGCGGCGAACGCGTAAGGGGGCGGGCGAGGAGGAGTCCTCCCCGCCCGCCCCCTTCTCACGCCTCATCCCACGGAGCTGTACGCCACCACGCCGCGCAGCACCGCGTCCACGGCCTTGCGCGCGTTCTTCGCCACCGAGCTCCCGTCCCGGGGAGCCGCTGCCGCCACCTGCCCCAGCACATCGATGACCTGCTTGCACCACCGTACGAAGTCCCCGGCCGGCATCTCCGCCTCGCGCAGCACCTCGTCCAGCGTGCGTCCGGAGGCCCACATGTAGACCGCCCAGGCGAACCCGAGGTCGGGCTCGCGCTGCCCGACCCCCTCGGTCTGGTTGATCTTGAAGTCCTCCTCCACGGCGTCGAGCCGGCCCCAGATACGGACCATCTCACCCATGGCGGTCTTCGCGGGACCGGACGGCAGCTTGGGCGCCACCGCATCGTCCGCCTGCCGCGCCTCGTACACCAACGCCGAGACGCACGCGGCGAGTTCGGCCGGGTTCAGGCCCTCCCAGACGCCCTCGCGCAGACATTCGCTGGCCAGCAGGTCCAGCTCGCCGTAGAGCCGGGCGAGCCGTCTGCCGTTGTCGGTGACCTCGTTGCCCCGGAGGTAGTCCAACTCTGTGAGGAGTGCGACGATCCGGTCGAAGGTCCGGGCGATGGTGTTCGTCCGCCCCTCGATCCGGTGCTCCAGCTGCCGGGTGTCACGCTGCAGGCGGTGATACCGCTCGGCCCACCGCGCGTGGTCCTCGCGCTCGTCGCACCCGTGGCAGGGGTGGGCGCGCAGTTCGGTGCGCAGCCGGGTGATCTCCCGGTCGTCGGCCGCCGCGGCCCGCTGCTTGCGGTGCCGCTCCGGCGCGATGTGCCCGGCCTTCGACCGCAGCGCGGACGCCAGGTCGCGACGCGACTGCGGCGAGCGCGGATTGAACGACTTCGGGACGCGCATCCGCTCCAGCGCCTCCACCGGCACCGGGAAGTCGATCGATGCCAGCCGCTTCACCTGCCGCTCGGCGGTCAGCACCAGCGGGCGCGGACCGTCGTGGTGGTCGAATCCCCGGTGCCCGTTGGCCCGGCCGGCCGGCAGCCCCGGGTCCAGCACCAGGGCGAGGCCCGCGAACTTGCCCGTCGGCACATGGATGACGTCACCGGGCTTCAGCTTCTCCAGGGACGACGCCGCGGCGGCACGCCGCTGCGCGGCCCCCTGCTTGGCCAGTTCCGTCTCCCGGTCCTTGAGGTCGCGCCGCATCCGCGCGTATTCCTCGAAGTCACCGAGGTGGCACGTCATGCCCTCCCGGTAGCCTTCCAGGCCCTCCTCGTTCCGCTGGACCTGCCGGGAGATCCCGACGACGGACCGGTCGGCCTGGAACTGGGCGAAGGAGGTCTCCAGCAACTCGCGCGAACGGTGCCGCCCGAACTGCTGCACCAGGTTCACCGCCATGTTGTACGAGGGGCGGAAGCTGGAGCGCAGCGGATACGTACGCGTGCCGGCCAGGCCCGCCAGCGCGGTCGGGTCCATGCCCCGCTGCCACAGGACCACCGCGTGGCCCTCGACGTCGATGCCCCGGCGCCCGGCGCGGCCGGTGAGCTGGGTGTACTCGCCGGGGGTGATGTCGGCGTGCTGCTCGCCGTTCCACTTGACGAGCTTCTCCAGCACCACCGAGCGCGCGGGCATGTTGATGCCGAGGGCCAGCGTCTCCGTGGCGAAGACCGCCTTGACGAGGCCGCGCACGAACAGCTCCTCGACGACCTCCTTGAAGGTCGGCAGCATGCCGGCGTGGTGCGCGGCGATGCCCCGCTCCAGCCCTTCGAGCCACTCGTAGTACCCGAGGACCTGGAGGTCCTCGCCGGGGATGGACGCGGTCCGCTCCTCGACGATCTCCCTGACCAGGCGGCGCTTGTCCTCGTCGTTGAGCCGGAGTCCGGCGTGCAGACACTGCTGCACGGCGGCCTCGCAGCCGGCCCTGCTGAAGATGAACGTGATCGCGGGCAGGAGCCCTTCGGCGTCCAGCCGGTCGATGACCTCGGGCCGTCCGGGTGTCCAGATCCGGCTGCGCTGGCGCCGCTCGCGCTCGCGGTCGGCCTCGCGCACCATCTTGCCGCGACGGCGCTCGCGCGGGTTGTACCCGCGCTGGTTCTCCATCCGGGCGAGCCGGACGAGGTCGGGGTTGACCTCGCGGCGTCCGGCGCCGCGACCGCCGTGGTCGGTCTCCTCCTCGAAGAGGTCGTACATCCTGCGCCCGGCCATGACGTGCTGCCAGAGCGGCACGGGCCGGTGCTCGGAGACGATCACCGCGGTGTCGCCCCGGACGGTGTCCAGCCAGTCGCCGAACTCCTCCGCGTTGGACACGGTCGCCGACAGGGAGACCAGGGTCACCGACTCCGGCAGGTGAATGATCACTTCCTCCCACACCGCGCCCCGGAAGCGGTCGGAGAGGTAGTGCACCTCGTCCATCACCACATAGCCGAGTCCGGTCAGGGACTGGGAGCCCGCGTACAGCATGTTCCGCAGGACCTCGGTGGTCATGACGACCACGGGTGCCTCGGAGTTGACGCTGTTGTCCCCGGTCAGCAGGCCGACCTTGTCCGCGCCGTAGCGCTTGACCAGGTCGGCGAACTTCTGGTTGGACAGCGCCTTGATGGGCGTGGTGTAGAAGCACTTGCGGCCCTGCTCCAGAGCCAGGTGCACGGCGAACTCGCCGACGATCGTCTTGCCCGACCCGGTGGGGGCCGCGACCAGCACCCCCTTGCCCGCCTCCAGGGCCTGGCAGGCCTCGATCTGGAACGGGTCCAGTCCGAATTCGTACATCTCGCGGAAGGGCCCGAGGGCCGTGGCCTGCTCGGCCGCACGGACCCGAGAAGCCTGGTATCGCTCAGCTGGTGAGAGGTCCTCTGTCATCTTGATACGAGCCTACCCGCCACCTCCGACAGTCGGCCCGATCTTTAATTCACCCCGTATCTCACCCGGTCAGCACCCTGACCGCACCCGGCACGCAGGTGGCCGTGAGCGGCAGCGCTCCCATCGGCTCACCGTCCGCGTACGCGGTGATACCGGCGGCGGCGAGCTCGATCGAGGAGACCCGGTGCACGGTGACCTTCGGGTGGCTGAGATGCGTTCCCCGGTAGACCTGTGGAAACACCTTCAGCAGGGTGGCCCGGCTGCAGTCCCCGACCACGGTCACGTCGAACAGCCCGTCGTCCATCACGGCGTCGGCACAGATCCGCATCCCGCCGCCGTAGGTGGTCCCGTTGCCCACCGCGATCAGCGTCGCCTCGATCTCCCGTACCTCGCCGCCGTCCAGCCGGATCCGGTACGGGATCGGGCGGAAGGCGGCCAGTTCGGCGAGGATCGCGAGGTCGTACTTGAACCGCCCGCCGACCCAGCGCATCCGGTTGCCCCGGTCGTTCACCCGTGAATCGAAGCCGGAGGCGAGCACCGAGCCGAACCACCGCCCGCCGGCCCGTCCGAGGTCCGTCTCGCGCACTCCCCCGGACTTGAGTGCCCCGGCGGCGAGCCGGCCGGCGGCCGCCGGGTCCCTCACCGGCAGGCCCAGTGCGCGGGCGAAGTCGTTGCCGGTGCCGACCGCGACGACACCGAGGGGTGTGGTGGTCCCGGCGACGGCCTGGAGGGCGAGGGACATCAGGCCGTCCCCGCCGACGGCTATCAGCGCCCCGGTCCCGGCGGCCACGGCCTCCCGTGCGCGGCCCAGGGCGTCGTCGGCGTCCTCGCCGAGAACCGTACGGACGGAGAATCCGGCGTCCCGCAACGCGGAAGCGGCCGGCTGCGCGGCGTGCGCGCCCCGGCCGCTTCCCGCGGTGGGATTGACGAAAAGGGTGATCTCGCTGGTCACCCGCCGGACCCTACAAGGTCAGGTGATGTCGTCGTAACCGTTCAGCCGATGTGTGTCCTTGCGGCCGGACTCCCCGGAAGCCTGCTCCGGCAGGGCCCTGCGCGAGGCGGACACGCTCTCCACTCCTCCGACGTCCTCGGGAGTGAGGTCGAGCTCGGAGGCCTCGTCGTCGTCGAGATCGGCGTCGGGGTTGTTGCGCCTTCTGCGCTTGTCGTTCAACAGGGAGAAGCCGACCGCGACGAAGTACAGCAGCGCGAGCGGCCCGGCGAGCAGCAGCATGGACACCGGCTCACCGCCGGGGGTCGCGATGGCGGCGAAGGCGGTGAGCCCCACGATCATGCCGCGCCACCAGGTGAGCATCCGCTTGCCGGAGACGACGCCCGTCATGTTCAGCGCGACGAGCAGCAGCGGCAGCTCGAAGGCCAGGCCGAAGACGACCACCATGCGGGTGATCAGGTCGAGGAAGTCGTCGAGGGGCAGCAGGTTCTTCACGTTGTCCGGTGTGAACCCGAGCATGATCTCGGCGGTCTGCGGAAGAATCGCGTACGCGAGGTAGGCCCCGCCGATGAACAGGGGCACACCTGCCACGACGAAGGCGACGGCGTACCGCTTCTCCTGGCTGTGCAGGCCCGGGGCGACGAAGGCCCACAGCTGGTAGAGCCACACCGGGGTCGCCACCAGCACACCCGCCATCAGCGCCACCTTCAGGGCGATGGTGAAGGGGGACAGCAGACCGTTGGTGGTCATTTCGGCGCATGGCCGGCCGTTGACCATGGTGACGGCGCCGTTCTTGCAGCCGACCGAGTCCAGGATCGGCTCCATCAGGAACTCGAAGATCTCCTTCTGGAAGAACGCTGCCACGATCACCGCGATCACGACGGCCAGTACCGACTTCAGCAGCCGGTTACGCAGCTCACGCAGGTGATCGAGGAGGGGCATCCGCCCCTCGTCGTCCTTCTCCTGCTTGCGGGCAGACTTGAGCAACCCACTTCCCTCGTCTCGTGCAGCGGCTGTCGCCGGAACGCGTCAGCTGTCAGCTCTGGGTGGTGGGCTTGGCCTCGCTGACCGGGCGGGAGCTGGTGACGTCTCCCGGAGCGGCCTGGATGGTGCGCGCGGTGGTGGACTGCGGCGGGGTCTGGTCCGCGACGGTCTCCGTCGTGGGGGCCGCGGGCTCCGCGTCGTCCTTCTTCATCGCCTTGGCCTCGCTCTTGAGGATGCGGGCCGACTTGCCGAGCGAGCGCGCCATGTCGGGAAGCTTCTTGGCACCGAAGAGCAGCAGGATGACAGCGATGATCAGAACGATCTCGAGGGGCTTCAGATTGCCGATCATGGGCGACTTCCTTCTCACTGAGGCGACTGGAGGTGGGCTCGCTACCCGTTCGGCAGGACATACGTCCGACCTGTGCGCTGGCAGCGATCGTAACCCGCAGGGGTAAACGTGAGGCAATGCCTGTGCATACTCCCGATTGCGGCCCGCACCTCCCTGCCTGGGCCGACTCCAGCAGCGTACCCCCCGAAGTGGAGAAACATCAGGCCGCGGCCCTGCTATCGCAGGGCATCCCCGGTGGCGGCGAGGTCGGTCGCCGCTCGTTCGAGGTCCTCGGCCGCTCGGTTGATGCGCTGTGTGGTGGCGGACACCTGACGCCCCAGCCGCTGCGCTTCGACGAAGACCTTGACGGCCAGGACGCCGAGCACGGCGATGCCCAGGAATCCCAGGGCGATGGCGAGCATGGGCCAGAACATGCGGCGGAGCCTCTTCTTCCTACAGGGCGGTGTGCAGGCGCAGCGTGGAAACGCCGCCGCCGGTGAGGAGTTCGATGATGCGTTCCCCGGCGGGCTTGCGGACGGCGGCGCCGCACTCCGGGCAGGTGAACGAATAGAACGTGGTACGGGGACCGGCGCCGATCACCAGGCGCAGGCCGCCCGCGGCCAGTTCGAAGCGCCCCTGGCAGTCCGGGCAGGAGGCACGGAAGCGCACGGCGGCGGGTACGGGTTCGGGGACCGGGCCGGGGACGTGCCCCTGCGCCCGCCCCTGTCCCGGTGTCCGTCCCGGCCCGGGGACCGGGTACGGCAGCACCGTGACGCGGGACATCACAGACATCTGGTCCATCGCTCCTCCGGCCGCCGCTCAGGCCACGCCGTCGTAGGCGGCGAGCGCCTCGCGGGCCGCCCGCCGCGCACTGTCCGCCAGCTCCGGCGGGGCGACGATGCGCCCCTCCCCGCCCAGGCGCAGGGCGAGTCTGCGCAGCGAGGCGGGGTCCGGGGTCCGGAGCGTGATGCGCATCCCGCCGTCGGGAAGTTCCTCCGCGCTGTCGTGCGGGTAGTACTCGGCGACCCACCGGCCGCCGGGGCCCACCTCGATGACGACCTCCGGGTCCTGTGCCGAGGGCTGCACCAGCCCCTCCGACAGATCGCGCAGTTCCAGCTCCGGCGGCGCGGCCGGTGCGTCGAGCAGCCTGATCTCGGCGACCCGGTCCAGCCGGAAGGTGCGCCGGGCCTCGGAGAGCCGGCACCAGCCCTCCATGTAGGTGTGCCCGACCGCGAACAGCCGGATCGGGTCCACCTCGCGCTCGGTCAGTTCGTCGCGGGCGGGCGAGTAGTAGCGCAGCCAGAGCCGGCGCCGCTCGGAGATGGCCCGGTCGACATCGGCGAAGACCCCGCCCTCCGCCTCGAAGGTCACCGAGAGCCGGGAGCTCGCGGCCCCCACCTCACCGGCGGCCGTCTCCAGCTTGGCGGTCGCCCGTACCAGCGCCAGCCGGTCGCTCTCGCGCAGTCCGGGCAGGGTCGCCACGGCGCGCGCCGCGACGAGCAGCGCGGTGGCCTCGTCGGCGGCGAGCCGCAGCGGCGCGGCCACGTCGTCGGGGTTGTGCCACCAGATGCGGTCACCGTCGGTGTCGATGTCCAGCAGGTCACCGCCCCGGAAGCTGGTCCCGCACATCGGGAGCACATCGAGGTCCGAGATCAGCTCGTCCTCGGTGATCCCGAAGGCCCGTGCCACGTCCTGCACGTGCGCGCCGGGGCGCTCGCGCAGATACGTCACCAGGGAGAGCATCCGGCGGGTCTGGTCGATCGCGTTCGTGGCCATCGGTACGGGTCCCCTAGTCCTTGGCCACGGCGCGCAGCCGGTCCACCACATCGGCCCGCAGATCGGCGGGCTCCTCCACGACGACGTCCGGGCCGAACTCGACGAGCCAGGCGTCCAGGCCGTGCCCGTACGGAATCTCCAGCTCGTCCCACCCGCCGCCCAGGTCCCGGACCGATATCGCGCGTGAGCGCAGCGGGTATCCGGAACCGGCGCGCAGCCTGATCCGGGCGGTCCTGGTCGCGGTCTCCCCCGCCCAGCTCTCGACGGTCTCGCGCACCGTCACGACATCGGGCACCTCGGCCGTGAAGGCGCCGGACCTGGAGCGGACCCGGCCGGTGATCCGGGAGAGCCGGAACACCCGCTCGGCCCCCCGGTCCCGGTCCCACCCGGCCAGGTACCAGTGCCCGCGCCAGCACTCCAGGGTCCAGGGCTCGACCTGTCGCTGTCCGGGGCGGGCGGAGTTCGCCTTGCGGTAGTCGAAGGTGACCGGGCGGCGGTCCCGGCAGGCCAGCATCAGCGGCTCGAAGGCCGCCTCATGGACCGGAATGCGGGGTTCGAGGGCGCTGTGCACCTCGTACGCGTCCTCCGCCTCGGGCATGCCCGCGGCCCGCAGCTTCTGCAGCGCGCCGCTCGCGGCCCCGGCGAGCCGGGCCTGCTGCCACACCTTGGCGGCGAGCCCCAGCGCCGCGGCCTCCTCGGCGTCCAGCGTGATGGGCGGGAGCCGGTTGCTGTCGCGGCGCGCGAGATATCCGGTGTCGCCGTCCAGGTTCTCCACGGTCTCGATGATCAGACCGAGTTCCCGCAGATCGTCCTTGTCGCGCTCGAACATCCGGTTGAAGGAGTCGTCGGAGCCGGCTTCCAGGTAGGCCTCGATGGAGCCGCGGAGCTCACGCTTGCTGAGCGGGCGCCTGGTTCCCAGCAGGCACAGCGCCAGGTTCATCAGCCGCTCGGCCTTGGCAATCGCCATCGACGCCCTTTCTCTACGTGCTATGACCGTCGACCGTACCGCCCCCGCGTGTCCGGACAAAAGCGAGGGCCTCCGGCTGGACAGAGCGAGGGCCCATGCCGTACGGCATGGGCCCTGTGCTCACGTCCGGTGGACGGATCAGACTCCGACCAGGTCGCAGACGAAGATCAGCGTCTCGCCGGGGGCGATGCGACCGCCGCCGGCGCCGCTGTTGCCGTAGGCGAGGGCGGCGGGGATGGTCAGCTGGCGACGGCCGCCGACCTTCATGCCCTGGACGCCCTGGTCCCAGCCGGAGATGACCTGTCCGGCGCCGAGCTGGAACCGCAGCGGGGTGCCGCGGTTCCAGGAGGCGTCGAACTCCTCGCCGGTGGAGAAGGCCACACCCACGTAGTGGACGGAGACAGTGTCGCCGGCCTTGGCGACGGCGCCGTCGCCCTCCCAGATGTCCTTGATCTCCAGGTCGACCGGCGGCTCGCCACCCGGGAAGTCGATCTCGGGCTTCTCGATGCTCACTGAACTGCTCCTCTAAATGATGAACTGGGCAACCGGGACAGTCTTACATCTTTGCCAGGAGGTCCACGGCGAAGACCAGCGTGGAGTTGGCGGGGATGCTCTGCTGCGCCTTGTCGCCGAACGCCTGGTCCGGCGGGATGACGAGCAGCACGCGGCTGCCGACCTTCTTGTCGATCAGACCGTCCTTCAGCCCCTTGAGGGTGATCTGGGCCAGCGGGAAGGTCTGGGTCTTGCCCTGGGTGTAGGTGCTGTCGAACTCCTTGCCACCCTTCCACAGGAGACCGACGTAGTTCACGACGACACTGTCGCTCTCCTTGATGACCGCGCCGTCGGACTCCAGGATGTAGTTGGAGACCAGCTTCTTCGGCGGATCGCTCTTGGGGATCGTGACGGTCGGTGCCTTGCCGTCGGTCTTGGTGCCGACCTTCGGCAGGTCGATGTTGTCCTGGGCGACCTCGCTGCCCTTGGCGGAGGCGGGGATCTGCGTCGCCTTCAGGACATCGACGACGAAGACGAGGGTGGCGTTGGGCTTGATGTCGCCCTGGCCCTGCTCGCCGTAACCGAGCTCGGGGGGGATGACCAGCTGGACGCGGCTGCCGACCTTCTGACCGACCAGGCCCTTGTCCCAGCCCTGGATGACCATTCCGGCGCCGAGCGTCAGGTCGAACGGCGTCTTGCGGTCGAAGCTGTTGTCGAACGGCTTGGTGGAGTCCCACGACTGACCGAGATAGTTGACCTGGATCGCGTCGCCGTTCTTGAGCTTCGCGCCGTCACCCTCACTGATGACCTCGGTCTTCAGTTCCTTGGGCGGATCACCCTTCCCCTTGGCGAGGGTGGGCTTCTCGCCGAACTTCGCACCCGCGGTGATCGCGGGCATTCCGTTCTTCGACGAGGCGGAGTCGGAGGCCTTGTCGTCACTGCCGCATGCCGCTGTCGACAGCAGCAGGAGGGGGACGACGAGAAGGCCGGCAAGTCGGCGCACTGGTTCCTCAGATCTCAGGGGGCACGGTAGTTGGGTCCCGGACACTCTAAGGGCTGCTCCGTAATCCCTGGCGGGCGCGCGAGAGATTCCGGGACAGCCTTTGGGCCGTGCGGAGGACCCCGTACGAGAAACGTACGGGGCCCTGGTCACGCGACGGGCCGGGGCGCGTCCTGGCCGTCGGCTCACATACCCGCGATCAGCTTCTCCACTCGGTCGTCCACGGAACGGAACGGGTCCTTGCACAACACCGTGCGCTGTGCCTGGTCGTTGAGCTTGAGGTGTACCCAGTCGACGGTGAAGTCCCGCCGCTGCTCCTGTGCCCTGCGGATGAAGTCACCGCGGAGCCGCGCCCGGGTGGTCTGCGGGGGCACCGATTTGCCCTCGAAGATCTTCAGGTCGTCGCAGATGCGGGCGACCTGCCCCTTGCGCTCCAGGAGGTAGTAGAGCCCGCGGCGCCGGTGGATGTCGTGATACGCGAGGTCTATCTGGGCGACCCGCGGATTCGACATGGTCATGTTGTGCTTGGCGCGGTACCGCTCGATGAGCTTGTACTTCATCACCCAGTCGATCTCGGTACCGATCCGGTCGAGGTCCTCGGCCTCGACGGCGTCGAGCGTACGGCCCCACAGTTCCAGGACCTGGTCGACGGTGCCGGTCCGGATGCCCCGGCGCTCGACGAAGTCGACGGCCTTCTCGTAGTACTCCCGCTGGATCTCGATGGCGGAGGCCTCACGGCCGCTGGCCAGGCGCACCTTGCGCCGCCCCGTGATGTCGTGGCTGACCTCGCGGATCGCCCGGATCGGGTTCTCCAGGGTCAGGTCCCGCATCACGGTGCCCGCCTCGATCATGCGGAGCACCAGGTCGGTCGCGCCGACCTTGAGCAGCATCGTCGTCTCGGACATGTTCGAGTCACCCACGATCACGTGGAGGCGGCGGTACCGCTCCGCGTCCGCGTGGGGTTCGTCCCGGGTGTTGATGATCGGGCGCGAGCGGGTCGTCGCGGAGCTGACGCCCTCCCAGATGTGTTCGGCGCGCTGGCTGACGCAGTAGACCGCTCCGCGCGGCGTCTGGAGCACCTTGCCGGCACCGCAGATCAGCTGCCTCGTGACGAGGAACGGAATGAGGATGTCCGCGAGCCGGGAGAATTCTCCGTGCCGGGCCACGAGGTAGTTCTCATGACATCCGTAGGAGTTTCCCGCCGAGTCGGTGTTGTTCTTGAAGAGATAGACGTCGCCCGCGATTCCCTCCTCGTGCAGGCGGCGTTCGGCGTCGACGAGCAGACCTTCCAGAATGCGCTCGCCGGCCTTGTCGTGCGTGACCAGTTCGGTCACATTGTCGCATTCGGGGGTTGCATATTCCGGATGCGATCCCACGTCGAGGTAGAGGCGGGCGCCGTTCCGCAGAAAGACATTGCTGCTGCGGCCCCATGACACAACACGGCGGAAGAGGTAGCGCGCCACTTCGTCAGGTGACAGTCGGCGCTGTCCCCTGAACGTGCACGTGACGCCGTACTCGTTCTCCAGCCCGAAAATGCGGCGGTCCATGACTGAACATTACGCCTTATGGCCTGAGCTGAAACCGGGTTCGACGGCACCGTTTCGATCATTTTCCGATCCCGCCACGACAGCGGGCGTACGCCCGGGAACTGCGAGGACCCTCCCGGTGGCCAGGAGCACCAGCAGCGCGGCCACCCCGCCGGCCCCCGCCACCGCGAAGCTCCACGCCGTTCCGCCGAGCTCGACGGCCGGGCCCGCCGCGGCGGTTCCGGCGGCGGCACCTACGCCGAACGTGGTGACGAGCCAGGAGAACGCCTCGGTCACCGTGCCGCGCGGCGCGTGCCGGTCCACGACGATGAACGAGCAGGCGATCGCCGGGGCCAGGAACACCCCGGCGAGGGCGGCCAGCGCCGTCATCACGGGCACCGAGGGGGTCAGCGTCAACGGCAGGTAGCCCAGCGCCAGCAGGGCGAGTATCACCCGCAGCCGCCGCTCCGGCGCGCCGGCCCACTGCCGCGCCCCGTACGCCGCGCCGCCGATCAGCGCGCCGAGGCCGAGGGCGGCCATCAGCCAGCCGTACACGGATTCGCTGCCGTGGTCGTCGGCGTAGGCCACTCCCGCCACGGTGATCGAGCCCATCGCCAGACCGACGAAGAAGAAGGAGCCGAGCAGCGCGAGCAGTCCGGGCGAGCGCAGGGCGCCCAGCCAGTGCGCCTCGCGCGGCGCCGAGCGCCAGGCCCGGGAGGGCTCCGAGAGGACCACGGACAGGGCCCCGACGACTCCTATCGCGTTGATGACGAGGAGCGCGGCGGCGGGCGACCACAGGGAGACGAGCACGGTCACCAGGAGCGGGCCCACGGTGAACATCACCTCCTGGGCCACGGCGTCCATGGCGTACGCCCGGTGCACCCGGTCCTCACGCCCCAGGACGGTGGGCCACAGGGCCCGCAGTCCGCCCTCCAGCGGCGGCGTGAAGACCCCGGCGACGACCACGGCGAGGTAGGCCAGCGGCAGTGTGCCGAGGCCGGTCAGCGCGAGCAGGGCCATGCCGAGCGCGGAGAGCACCGAGGCGGGGAACTGGATGCGCGGCTGCCCGTAGAGGTCGACGGCCCGGCCCAGCAGCGGCTGCCCGACGGCCGTCGCGAGACCGTACACGGCGGCGAGGACACCCGCCTGGGTGTAGCTGCCGCCCTCGGCGCGGGTGAACATGACGATCGCGATGTGGGCGGTGGCGTTCGGCAGCCGCCCCACCAGAGTGCCCGTCAGCAGCCGGGCGGCGTGCCGCGCCCGGAGGATTTCCAGATATCCCGCGGCCATGTCCGTCCCTCTCCCCCGGCCCGGCTTCCGCCGCGCGGGAGTTTTACGTATAACGTCGAGGCCCATACGTACCATGTCGGCAGTCGGCGGGTCCACCTCTCGGCACCCCGGGATCTCGCGGCACACCACCCCGATCACCCCCGCACCACCCCGCACGGAGGCCCCGAGTGACCAGCGCACAGCAGCCCGTCCCGCCACGGCCCACCAGCCGCGACGTGGCACGGGCCGCAGGGGTCTCCCAGGCCACCGTCTCCCTCGTCCTCGGCGACAAGTGGCGCGGCCGGGTGTCGCAGGCCACGGCCCAGCGCGTACGGGAGTGCGCCGGGGAGCTGGGCTACCGGCCCAACCTCGCCGCCCGCAGCCTCCGTCTCGGCCGCACCCGGACCGCCCTGCTCGTGGTCCCCGCGCTCACCAACGAGTTCTTCGCCCGCGTCTACACCGGCGCCGCCGCCGTGGCCGCCGAGCACGGCTTCGGCGTCGTGCTCTATCCCTCTCCCGACGGGACCGGCCCGGCGCGGGACCCCTTCGCCTCCGCGCAGGCGGCGCTCGACGGAGTGATCGCCTCCTCCATGGCGTCCGATGCCCTCGGTGCGCTGCACGGCGCGGAGCTGCCGCTGGTGATGCTGGACAGCGATCCGGCCGGCCCGGAGGCCGCCGCGCATGTGAACCTCGACATCGCCGACGGGATGCGCCAGGTGACGGAGCATCTGCTGGCCCTCGGACACCGCCGGTTCGTCCATGTCGCGTCCGCCGTCGACACCTGGACCTTCGCGGTCCGGGCCCGGGCGCTGCACGACGCGCTGCGGGACGTTCCGGACGCCGCCGTCCGCACCGTCCGGGCCTCCCTGGACGTACGGGCGGGGCACGAGGCCACCGCGCGGGCACTGGCCGCTCCGGGGCCCCGGCCCACCGCGGTCGTCTGCGACGACGACGTGCTGGCCGCCGGTGCCTGCAAGGCGGTCCGCCGGATCGGGCTGCGGGTACCGGACGACATCTCGGTCACCGGCTTCGACGACCTGGCACTGGCCACCGCCGTGGAACCGGAGCTCACCACCGTCCAGCTGCCCGCCGAGCAGGTCGGCGAGCGGGGCATGGCGGCACTGCTCGCCGTCCTGGACGGCCGCCCGGCCGAGCGGGGCAGCCTGCCCGTCCGGCTGGTGGAACGCGGCTCCACCGCACCGCCGTCCGCCGTCGCCGCCCTGTCATGACGGTGTCCCGGCCCACCGCGAGGACGGCGGACCGGGACACGGAGACGCACGGTGACGGAAGGGGCTATCCCTCCGAGGACCCCGACGCGTCCGAGGACCCCGAGGAATCCGGAGCGTCCGTGTCCGCGGCCGAACCGCCGGACTTCCCCGCGCCGGACTCCGTGGACCCCGACTCCGCGGAACCGGCCGACTCCGCCGGGGCGTCGGGGGAATCGGCGTCCTCGGTGTCGGACGGGGCGTCCGTCGGGGTGCTCCCCGCCGCGTCGTCCGCGCCCAGCAGACGCGTCAGCTGCCGCCCGACGATGCGCTTGAACTTGCGCTGCTGCGGCCTCGTACGGTCCAGGACCGCGACCTCCAGCCGCTCCGCGGGAATCTCCCGCTCGCCGCCGTTCGGCTCCCGGGACAGTGCCTGGACGGCCAGCTTCAGAGCCTCCGCGAGCGTCATGCCGTCACGGTGGCGCTGGTCCAGGAAGCCGCCGATCTGCTCCGCGTTGCCGCCGACCGCGACCGAGCCGTGCTCGTCCACGATCGAGCCGTCGTGCGGCAGCCGGTAGATCTGGTCGCCGTCGGGCGCGGAACCGACCTCGGCGACCACCAGCTCCACCTCGTACGGCTTCTCGGCCGCACTGGAGAAGATGGTGCCCAGCGTCTGCGCGTAGACGTTGGCCAGCCCACGGGCCGTCACATCGTCGCGGTCGTAGGTGTATCCGCGCAGATCGGCGTAGCGCACGCCGCCGATGCGGAGGTTCTCGTACTCGTTGTACTTGCCGGCCGCGGCGAAGCCGATCCGGTCGTAGATCTCGCTGAACTTGTGCAGCGCACGGGACGGGTTCTCGCCGACGAACACAATGCCGTCGGCGTACTGCAGCACAACCAGGCTGCGACCGCGTGCGATGCCCTTCCGGGCGTATTCCGCCCGGTCGGCCATGGCCTGCTGGGGTGAGACATAGAACGGCGTCGACACCGGCTATCCGTCCCTTTCTGTCAGTGACGAGTGCATCGGAGAGGTCTCAGGACCCGGTCAGAGCAGCGCGGCGCGCGGGCCGTCGGGCTGTTCCAGACGCCGCTCCAGGATCGAGCGCGCGATCTCGGCGGACTCCTGGTCCGTCAGCCTCCGGAAGCCTTCGTCGGTGATGACGGTGACGATCGGGTAGATCCGGCGGGCCACGTCCGGGCCTCCGGTCGCCGAGTCGTCGTCGGCGGCGTCGTACAGCGCCTGTACGACCAGGGTGAGAGCCTGCTCCTCCGTCAGGTCCTCGCGGTAGAGCTTCTTCATCGAGCCGCGGGCGAAGATCGAGCCGGAACCGGTCGCCGCGTAGCCGTGCTCCTCGGAGCGTCCGCCGGTGACGTCGTACGAGAAGATCCGGCCCCGCTCGCGGTCGACGTCGAAGCCGGCGAAGAGCGGCACGACGGCGAGGCCCTGCATGGCCATGGCCAGATTGCTGCGGATCATGGTGGAGAGCCGGTTGGCCTTGCCCTCCAGGGAGAGCTGGGCGCCCTCGACCTTCTCGAAGTGCTCCAGCTCCAGCTGGAAGAGCTTGACCATCTCCACGGCCAGGCCGGCCGTGCCGGCGATACCGACCGCCGAGTACTCGTCGGCGGGGAAGACCTTCTCGATGTCGCGCTGCGCGATCATGTTGCCCATGGTGGCGCGCCGGTCACCGGCCAGTACGACTCCGCCGGGGAACGACGCCGCGACGATGGTCGTGCCGTGCGGCGCCTCGATGGCTCCCTGCAGAGGCGGCAGATTCCGGTTGCCCGGGAGCATCTGGGGCGACTGGTCGGACAGGAAGTCCATGAACGAGGACGAACCCGGCGTCAGGAAGGCAGCTGGTAGACGCCCGGTGCTACGAGTGTTGGCTTCCACGCGTTTCCCTCCAGGTATGCGATGGCCCTGCGCAAGGTGTCAGGATCATCCCCCAACTTGCCGATGGCCGAATTGCAGTTGCAGCACATTACGCCACGGACCCTACCCGCCCCGTGACGGTGATCCACCTGTTCGGCGGGAGTAGCGGGATGTGACCGTGCGGCCGTGCACGGGGGAAAGGCCGGCCTTCGCGGCACGGGCGGCCGCCCCGTTCCCCCGGGCCGTTGCGCCGGACCGTGCCCCGGACCGTTTCCGGCCCGGGGCGCCCGGCTCACATCCGAGCGTTCACATCCGTGAACTACTGTCCGCCCTTTTGCACGAAGGACCTGACGAAGTCCTCGGCGTTCTCCTCCAGGACGTCGTCGATCTCGTCCAGTACCGAGTCGACGTCGTCGCTCAGCTTCTCCTGGCGCTCCTTGAGGTCCTCGGACGCCTGCGCGTCCTGCGCCTGCTCCTCGGCCTCCTCGGTGGAACGTGTCGCCTTCTGCTGTCCGCCGCCGGTGTCCTTGGTCGCCATGTAGCTCACCCCGCTCGGTTCGAAGCACTTGATCAGACCCTACCCATGGGGTCCGACATTGGCCCGGTACTTGTCTCAACGTCCGGAGGTCATCTGAATGATTCCCAGCCGGGAGAGCTTTCAGCCGCCCGACAGCACCCGGACCAGCTCTTCCGCCGTGCGGCAGCGGTCCAGGAGCTCCTTGACGTGCTCGCGCGTCCCGCGCAGCGGCTCCATCGTGGGAACCCGTTGCAGCGAGTCACGGTCCGGCAGATCGAAGATGACCGAGTCCCAGGAGGCTGCGGCGACGTCGTCCGCGTACTGCTCCAGGCACCGGCCGCGGAAATAGGCCCTGGTGTCCTCGGGGGGCTTCGTGCGCGCCCTGGCGACCTCGTTCTCGTCCAGCAGCCGCTTCATCCTGCCGCGGGCCACCAGACGGTTGTACAGCCCCTTCTCCGCCCGTACGTCGGCGTACTGGAGGTCCACCAGATGCAGACGGGGAGCGTCCCACTCCAGGCTGTCGCGGCGGCGGTAGCCCTCCATCAGCTCCCGCTTCGCGACCCAGTCCAGCTCCCCGGCCAGGCTCATCGGGTCGTTCTCCAGCCGGTTGAGGGTGTCCTCCCAGCGGAGCAGGATGTCCTTGGTCTGTTCGTCGGCGTCGGCGCCGTAGCGCTCCTCGACGTACTTGCGGCCCAGCTCGAAGTACTCCATCTGCAGCTGGACAGCGGTGAGTGTCCGGCCGCTGCGGAGCGTGATCAGCTGCTTCAGGGACGGGTCGTGCGAGACCTGGTGCAGGGTGCGTACGGGCTGGTCGACGGCGAGGTCGACGTTGATGAAGCCGTCCTCGATCATGGAGAGGACCAGGGCCGTGGTGCCGAGCTTCAGATAGGTCGAGATCTCCGAGAGGTTCGCGTCACCGATGATCACATGGAGGCGGCGGTACTTCTCCGCGTCCGAGTGCGGCTCGTCCCGGGTGTTGATGATGGGGCGCTTGAGTGTGGTCTCCAGCCCCACCTCGACCTCGAAGTAGTCCGACCGCTGGCTGATCTGGAAGCCGTGCTCATGGCCGTCCTGGCCGATGCCGACCCGGCCCGCGCCGGTGACGACCTGCCGGGAGACGAAGAACGGGGTCAGATGGCGCACGATGTCCGAGAACGGGGTCTCCCGGTGCATCAGGTAGTTCTCGTGCGTGCCGTAGGAGGCACCCTTGTTGTCGGTGTTGTTCTTGTAGAGGTGGATCGGCTGGGCACCGGGAATCGCCGCGGCCCGTTCGGCGGCCTCGGCCATGATGCGCTCGCCGGCCTTGTCCCACAGGACCGCGTCGCGGGGATTGGTGATCTCGGGTGAGCTGTATTCGGGGTGCGCGTGGTCGACGTACAGCCGGGCACCGTTGGTGAGGATCACATTGGCGAGGCCGATGTCCTCGTCGGTGAGCTGGCTGGAGTCGGCGGTTTCCCGGGCGAGGTCGAAGCCTCGCGCGTCGCGCAGCGGATTCTCCTCCTCGAAGTCCCAGCGGGCGCGCCGCGCCCGGTGCATCGCCGCCGCGTAGGCGTTGACGATCTGGGACGAGGTGAGCATGGCATTGGCGTTGGGATGGCCGGGGACGGAGATTCCGTACTCCGTCTCGATGCCCATTACTCGCCGTACGGTCATGCGGCCCTCCTTGCCCGGCGCCGTTCCCCTCCGGGACGACGCTCAAGTACCGCTGCTTGTCCGGTGTGCGTATGCGGTGCCCGTCCCCGCACTGCGCGTCTCGGCGGTACCGCAGAGCCTAGAGTGCCTCTGCGCCGGTGGGGAGATCAATTACGTCATTGTTCCGGCCGGGCCGACGTGTCGGAAAGCAACCGGCTGCGGACGCCCCGTTCGGGCATCCGCAGCCGGACCGCTTTTTACAGGTACTGCCCGGTGTTCGCCACCGTGTCGATGGAACGGCCGGTGTCCGCGCCCTGCTTTCCGGTGACGAGTGTGCGGATGAAGACGATCCGCTCACCCTTCTTGCCGGAAATCCTGGCCCAGTCGTCCGGGTTGGTGGTGTTCGGAAGGTCCTCGTTCTCCTTGAACTCATCCACGCATGCCTGGAGGAGATGGGAGACGCGAAGGCCCTTCTGCCGCTGTTCGAGGAATGCCTTGATGGCCATCTTCTTTGCCCGGTCGACGATGTTCTGAATCATCGCGCCGGAGTTGAAGTCCTTGAAGTACAGGACTTCCTTGTCGCCGTTGGCGTAAGTGACCTCGAGGAAGCGGTTCTCCTCGGACTCCGTGTACATCCGTTCCACGACGGACTGGATCATGGCGTGGGCGGCGGCCGGCTTGGAGCCGGAGTGCTCGGCCAGATCGTCGGCGTGCAGCGGGAGGGACGGGGTCAGGTACTTCGCGAAGATGTCCTTCGCGGCCTCGGCGTCCGGACGCTCGATCTTGATCTTCACATCGAGACGGCCCGGCCGCAGGATGGCGGGGTCGATCATGTCCTCGCGGTTGGAGGCGCCGATGACGATGACGTTCTCCAGGCCCTCCACCCCGTCGATCTCGGCGAGCAGCTGGGGGACGATGGTGTTCTCCACGTCCGAGCTGACGCCGCTGCCGCGGGTGCGGAAGAGGGATTCCATCTCGTCGAAGAAGACGATGACGGGCGTGCCCTCGCTCGCCTTCTCCCGGGCACGCTGGAAGACGAGGCGGATGTGCCGTTCGGTCTCACCGACGTACTTGTTGAGGAGCTCGGGGCCCTTGATATTGAGGAAGTAGCTCTTCCCCGCGGGCTGTCCGGTGACCTCGGCGACCTTCTTGGCCAGTGAGTTGGCGACCGCCTTGGCAATGAGTGTCTTGCCGCAGCCGGGCGGGCCGTAGAGCAGGATGCCCTTCGGTGGCCGCAGTTCGTGCTCCCGGAAGAGGTCGGGATGGAGGTACGGAAGCTCGACCGCGTCGCGGATCAGCTCGATCTGGTCGCCCAGTCCGCCGATCTTGTCGTAGTCGATGTCCGGGACCTCTTCGAGAACGAGCTCCTCGACCTCGCTCTTGGGCACCACCTCGTAGACGTAGCCGGACCTCGGCTCCAGCAGCAGGGCGTCGCCGGGGCGGATGGTGATGTCCAGCAACGGCTCGGCGAGCCGCACCACCCGCTCCTCGTCGGTGTGCCCGACCACCAGGGCCCGTTCGCCGTCCTCAAGGATCTCCTTGAGGGTGACGATGTCCCCCGCGCTCTCGTACGCCATGGCCTCGACCACGTTGAGCGCTTCGTTGAGCATGACCTCCTGGCCGCGCCGGAGGTCCTCCAGCTCGACGCTGGGGCTGACGTTCACCCGGAGCTTGCGGCCCCCGGTGAAGATGTCGGACGTACCGTCCTCGTTCGCTTGCAGGAAGACTCCGAAGCCCGCCGGCGGCTGTGCGAGCCGGTCGACCTCCTCCTTGAGGGCCACGATCTGGTCGCGGGCCTCGCGGAGCGTATTGGCGAGCCGCTCGTTCTGTGCGGAAACGCCTGCCAGGTTCGTCTGCAACTCGACGATCCGCTCTTCGAGAATCCTCGTATGACGCGGAGAGTCGGCGAGCTTACGTCGCAGGACGGCGATTTCCTGCTCGAGATAGGCAACCTGGCCGGCTGGGTCATCAGACCCCCGCCCGGGCCGGATGCCGCGGTTGATGTCGTCGTCGTGGGCTGCCACGGTCCTCACCTCCTCCATGGGGAGCTGGACGCTTCCTGACCCTACCTGGGTGGGTGATGATTGAAACCCCTAGATCACAAAGACTCCGGGACGTGTCCGATCTTCACCCTTGCGCTCTCCCTCACGACAAGGGAATACCCACCCTTCAACATCGGAAAGCGGCCGGTTGTATCGTCGAAGCGTTCAACACCCGTCAGGGCTGGCTCCAATTGGTTCAGATACGCAGGGAACGGCAGGACACATGACCGTGCAGCAGGACGCGTCGGACGACAGTGGCACGCAGAACCTGGAGGTCTGGATCGACCAGGACCTCTGCACGGGCGACGGCATCTGTGTGCAGTACGCGCCGGAGGTCTTCGAGCTGGACATCGACGGCCTGGCGTACGTGAAGAGCGGCGACGACGAGCTGTTGCAGGACAAGGGCGCCACAACGCCGGTGCCGCTGCCGCTTCTCCAGGACGTCGTGGACTCGGCCAAGGAGTGCCCCGGCGACTGCATTCACGTCCGTCGGGTTTCGGACAGCGTCGAGGTGTACGGACCGGACGCGGCGTAACCGCTCAGGCACTGCGGGTGAGGTCGCCGTCGGAGCGGACGAAGGCGCCGCCCTTCCACTGCCAGGTGGCCTTCTCCTGCCGGTCCGGGCAGCAACGCGGGACATCGGCCGAGGAGTAGCCGAGCAGGGTCGCCGAGACGACGCCTCCACGCACGGCGAGATCACCGACCGTCATCTTCTGAGCGGGGTCCACCAGGGTCGCCACGACCCGGGGTGCGGCCCCGTTCCCCTGTGTCAGGACGTAGACACCGCTGGGCGGGGTGCCGGAGCCCGCGGCGCAGTGGACGACCGCCACTGTCTCCGGCCTGCCGTCTCCGTCGAGGTCCCCGGGCGCCTGCCGGGCCACGACGCTCCCCACGGTGCCGCAGTCGAGCGGGAAGGTCACCGCCGCCGGATCGGGGGCCTCGGCGGGCGCGGTGCCGTGCCGCGCCGCGGTGCGGTGCTCGGAGGCCGAGGCGGTCGCGGTGGCGGAGTCCGGCTGGAGCAGACCCGCTCCGGCGACGACGGCGGCCATGGCCGCGGCCGTGGCGAGCCAGTGCACCGGCTTGGTGTCGGTGTGCGCGAGGTCCGGGAGCGCGGAGGTCTGCACGCGGTATGTCTCCTGTGATTCCTGTGGAGCCGGAAGGCGGTGCCGGACGGTGGGGGGGTGAGGGGTGGCCAGCATCGTGCCACACCTCACACCGCGGGGGAACGGCGGGGTGGGCGCCGGCTGCCCCCGGGGGACGGCCGTCCACCGGGACAACGAAAAGGCACCGCCGCGCAGTTCCCGGTTCGTCCCGGGGAACTGCGCGGCGGCGCCGGTGCGTTGTGCGGGGTCAGCCGCGGGCGGCCGAACCGCTCTGGCTGCCGGGTCCGTCGTAGTCGTCGCCGTAGGCGCCCTTGGACGGGCGGCGGCGGCGCAGCGGCGCCTCGACGCCGTCCGCGAGACGGCGTGCGGTGACCAGGAAGCCGGTGTGGCCGATCATCCGGTGGTCGGGCCGGACGGCCAGGCCCTCGACGTGCCAGTTGCGGATCATCGACTCCCAGGGCTGCGGCTCGGCGAAGCAGCCGATCTCGCGGATGGACTCGACGGTCCGCGAGAGCTGGGTGGTGGTCGCGACGTACGCGCAGAGGATGCCGCCGGGCACGAGTGCCTTGGACACGGCCTCCAGGCACTCCCAGGGCGCGAGCATGTCCAGGACGACGCGGTCGACCTCGGTGTCGGAGAGGTTGTCCTGGAGGTCGCCCACGGTGAGCTGCCAGGCGGGGTGCGGGGAGCCGAAGTAGCGCTCCACGTTCTGCTGGGCGATCTCGGCGAAGTCCTCGCGGCGCTCGTAGGAGTGCAGCATGCCCTGCTCGCCGATGGCGCGCAGCAGGAAGGTGCTCAGCGCGCCGGAGCCGACGCCTGCCTCCACGACGCGGGCGCCGGGGAAGATGTCGGCGAAGGCCAGGATCTGGCCCGCGTCCTTGGGGTAGACCACGGCGGCGCCGCGGGGCATGGACAGGACGAAGTCGGGGAGCAGGGGGCGCAGCGCGAGATAGGCGACGTTTCCCGTGGTTCGGACAACACTGCCCTCGGGAGCACCGATCAGCTCGTCGTGCGGGAAAGAACCCTTGTGGGTGTGGAAATTCTTTCCGGCTTCGAGCGTGAAGGTGTAGTGGCGTCCCTTGGGGTCGGTGAGCTGGACCTGGTCCCCGACCTTGAAGGGCCCACGTCGGCGGGCGGCACCGGTCGGTTCAGACATGTGACCAGCGTACCGGTGATTCCGGGGGTGCCGACCGCCTGCCGGGGCGGCTGGCGGCTGCCACGCCGGCGGACCGGGCGCCGGATCAGGCGCCGGGGCGGGCCATGGCTGCCACGAATGCCCGTTCGACGTCGGCGGTGGAGAGGACTCCGTAGATCTCGCCGGTCTCCTCGACCACCAGGTATTCGGTGGCCGGGGTCGCCTTGAGCCGGTCGAGGAGGGCTTCGCCGGCCAGTTCGGCGGGGACCTTCATACCGTCGGTGAGGTCCTGGGCGAGACCGCTGACGGGGACCCAGGGGCGGCGGTGCTCGGGGACACCCACGATGGCCGCCTCCCGGACGACGCCCTTGGGGTTGCCCTGTCCGTCGACGACGACGAGGGCGCGGGCGCCCGCCTCGTTGGCGCGGCGCAGGGCCTCGGAGAGCGGGGTGGCCGATTCCACCGGGACGGCGCGCCGGGTGAGGCTGCGGGCGCGGAGATCGGGGAGGTGTTCGCGCAGACGGGCCATGCGCAGGCTGTTGCCGGCGCCGGTCCAGATGATCCCGGCGAGGATCGCGGCGAGCAGGGCGTCCGTGACGGTCTCCACCCCGCCGATCTCGTCGGTGGCGTTGCCCAGGGCCCCGGTGTGGGTGAGGAGCGGCAGTCCGATGAGGACGGTGACGGCGAGGCCCCTGCCGACCCAGGCGGCGGCGATGGTGCCGCTCATGGGCTTGCCGGTGATCTTCCAGACGACGGCGCGCAGCATCCGGCCGCCGTCGAGCGGGAGGCCGGGGAGCAGGTTGAAGGCGGCCACGATGAGGTTGGAGATCATCAGTCCGGCGAGCAGGACGCCGGGTACGGTGCCGGGCTCGACGAACTGCATCGCGAGGTAGAAGACCCCGCCGAGGACGAGGGAGAGCAGCGGGCCGACGAAGGCGAGGACGAATTCGCGGCCGGGCGTCTCGGACTCCTTCTCGATCTCGGAGACACCGCCGAAGAACTGCAGCTGGATGCGGCGGACCGGCAGCTTGTAGCGCAGTGCGGCGACGGTGTGGGCGAGTTCGTGGACGAGCACGGAGGCGTAGAACGCGATCGCGAAGAAGAGGGCGACCAGGTAGCGGGCACCGCCGAGCTCGGGCAGGACCCGGTCGAGCTGGCCGCCGAAGACCCAGGTGATGAGGGCGGCCACGACGAACCAGCTGGGGGCGACGTACACGGGCACCCCGAAGGGGCGGCCCATGAGCAGGCCGCCGCCGGGTTCTTCGGGGCGTCGCGGTTTGCCGTTCTCGGGTGCGGCGCCGGGGTCCGTTCCCCCTGCGCCGGGCTGCGGCCGCCCGCTGTCGCCGCTCTCGTCCACGGGGTCCCTCCGGTCGGTGGCGTTTGCCACGATCATGCAGTGTGCGAGGCTCTGTGGTCGATGGTATGCCGCTCGCTGTCAGTGGCGGGCCGTAGGGTCTGAGTCATGACCTCCGTACCGCGGCCGCCCCAGCCGCCTTCGTCACTGTCGCCGTCGCGGGCGAGCGATTTCATGCAGTGTCCCTTGCTGTACCGCTTCCGGGTCATCGACAAGCTGCCGGAGAAGCCCAGTGAGGCGGCTACCCGGGGCACGCTGGTGCATGCGGTGCTGGAGCGGCTCTTCGACGCGCCTGCCGCGGACCGTACGGCACCGCGGGCGCGGGCGTTGGTCCCCGGGCAGTGGGACCGGCTGCTGGAGTCGAAGCCGGAGCTCTCCGAGCTGTTCGCGCAGGACGCGGAGGGCGAGCGGCTGGCCCGCTGGCTGGGCGAGGCGGAACAGCTGGTGGAGCGCTGGTTCTCGCTGGAGGACCCGACGCGTCTGGAGCCGGCCGAGCGGGAGCTGTTCGTCGAGACGGAGCTGGAGTCGGGGCTGCGGCTGCGCGGGGTGATCGACCGGATCGATGTGGCGCCGACCGGCGAGGTCCGGATCGTGGACTACAAGACGGGCAAGGCCCCGCGCCCGGAGTACGCGGAGGGCGCCCTCTTCCAGATGAAGTTCTACGCCCTGGTCATCTGGCGGCTGAAGGGTGTGGTGCCGCGGCGGCTGCAGCTGGTCTATCTGGGCAGCGGCGACGTGCTGACGTACGACCCGGTGATGGCGGACCTGGAGCGGGTGGAGCGCAAGCTGCTGGCCCTGTGGGACGCGATCTCGCTGGCGACGGAGACCGGCGAGTGGCGACCCCGCCCGACGAAGCTCTGCGGCTGGTGCGACCACCGCGCGGTCTGCCCCGAATTCGGCGGGACTCCCCCGGTCTATCCCCTGTCGGTACGCCCGGCGGAGTCGGACGAGGATGGCCAGGGCAGAATGGGACCGGTCCGGGCCGAGGCCGGCCAACCGGTGGCCCTTGAGGGCCCTTAAGGAGTTTTCGTGGCGATCCGCGTCCTACTGGTCGATGACCAGCCACTGCTGCGCACCGGCTTCCGGATGATCCTGGAGGCGGAGGGCGATCTGGCGGTGGTCGGGGAGGCCGGCGACGGTCTGCAGGCCATCGACCAGGTACGGGCGCTCCAGCCCGATGTGGTGCTGATGGACATCCGTATGCCCCGCATGGACGGTGTGGAGGCCACGCGTCAGATCACCGGTCCGGGCCGGGACGGTCCGGCCAAGGTGCTCGTCCTGACGACGTTCGACCTCGACGAGTACGTGGTGGAGGCGCTGCGCGCGGGCGCGAGCGGCTTCCTGCTGAAGGACGCTCCGGCCAATGAGCTGGTTCAGGCCATCCGGGTGGTCGCGGCGGGTGAGGCGATGCTGGCGCCGAGCATCACGCGCCGGCTGCTCGACAAGTACGCGGACCACCTGCCCTCGGGCGAGGACCCGGTCCCGGACGCCCTGCACACGCTGACGGAGCGCGAGGTGGAGGTCCTGAAGCTGGTGGCGCGCGGCCTGTCCAACGCGGAGATCGCCGCGGATCTGTTCGTCAGCGAGACGACGGTCAAGACGCATGTGGGCCATGTGCTGACGAAGCTGAGCCTGCGGGACCGGGTGCAGGCCGCCGTCTACGCGTACGAGAGCGGTCTGGTGCGCCCCGGCGCCCAGTGACGGTGCCGCCCCTCGCGGTGCCCCGGCTGTGCGGCGATCCGGTCCGGAGCCCTGCGGTTCCCGGACCGGATCCGTCCGTCCGGGCCCCGGCGGGGAATCCGGGTGCGGCTCAGCGCTGCCCCGTGACCAGCTCCCGGAGGAACGCGAGATCGACGTCCTCCAGGGAATTGACGACCACGCGTCCGGCCGCCGGAGCGATCGGCGCCACGGACGGTACGGCGACCACCCGGCACCCCGCGGCCTCGGCGGCGGCGACTCCCGTGGCGGTGTCCTCGATGACCGCGCAGCGCCAGGGATCCGCGCCGAAGCCCGCCGCCGCGGTGAGGTAGGGCTCGGGGTGGGGCTTCGTGCGGGTGACCTCGTCGCCCGCCACGGTCAGGGCGAAGTGGTGGTGGCCGACGGAGTCCAGGACCCGGTCGATGATCCGGCGGTGCGAGGCGGAGACCAGCGCGGTCGGCATGTCGCACGCGGCCAGCTCCGCCAGCAGGCGCCCGGCCCCCGGCATCAGCGGGACACCGCGGCCGATGCGCTTCTCGAACCGGTCGTTGAGCAGCACGGTGAGTTCGTCGAGCGTGATGTCGGCACCGGTGGAGTCGATGAGGTAACCGGCACTTCGGGTCATCGGCCCGCCGACGACCACGTCCCGCCATGTCTCGTCGAGCCGGTGACCCAGATCGGCGAAGACCTCCACCTCCACATCCCACCAGAAGCCCTCGGTGTCGACGAGGGTTCCGTCCATGTCGAGAAGGACCGCCTGCAGGGCGGCGCCTTCGGCCGTGCGGGTCAGGGACGCGGGAACCGTACTGGTCATCCGGGCACACCTTCCGTAGGGACGAGAAGGCCGGCCGCCGTCCCGGTGGGGAGGGCGACCGGCCTGCACTGGACCGACAAGTCTACGACTCGTCCGGCCACCGCGCGGGGAACCGCGGACGGCCGTACGGGGAACAGCGCCTCATCGGGCGTTGAAGTACTTCGCCTCCGGGTGGTGGATGATGATCGCGTCGGTCGACTGCTCGGGGTGCAGCTGGAACTCCTCGGAGAGCTTGACCCCGATCCGCTCCGGCTCCAGCAGTTCCGCGATCTTCGCCCGGTCCTCCAGGTCGGGGCAGGCGCCGTAGCCCAGGGAGAAGCGCGCGCCGCGGTACTTCAGCGCGAACATGTCCTCGACCTCGGCCGGGTCCTCCCCGGCGAAGCCCAGCTCGCTGCGGACCCGGGCGTGCCAGTACTCCGCCAGGGCCTCGGCGAGCTGTACGGACAGGCCGTGCAGCTCCAGGTAGTCGCGGTAGGAGTTGGCCTCGAAGAGCTCGGCGGTGGCCTCGCCGATCTTCGACCCGACGGTGACGACCTGGAGGCCGACGACGTCCACCTCGCCGGACTCCTCGGGCCGGAAGAAGTCCGCGAGGCACAGGCGCCGGCCGCGGCGCTGGCGCGGGAAGGTGAACCGGGTGCGCTCGGAGCCGTCCTCGTGGAGCAGGATCAGGTCGTCGCCCTTGGACACACAGGGGAAGTAGCCGTAGACCACGGCGGCTTCCAGCATGTTCTCGGTGTGGAGCTTGTCGAGCCAGCCGCGCAGGTGCGGGCGGCCCTCGGTCTCCACCAGCTCCTCGTACGTCGGTCCGTCGCCGGTACGGGCCTGCTTGAGGCCCCACTGGCCCTTGAAGAGCGCGCCCTCGTCCAGCCAGGAGGCGTACTCCTTGAGCTGGATGCCCTTGACGACCCGGGTGCCCCGGAAGGGCGGCTCCGGGATGGGGTTGTCGGTCGCGACGTCGGAGCGGACACCCTCCTCCGGCTCCGTGACCTCGACGGCGGCGGCCTCACGCTTGGGCACCCGGCGCTGCTTCAGCTCGGGCAGTACGGCGCCCGGCACTCCGCGCTTGACGGCGACGAGGGCGTCCATCAGCCGCAGGCCCTCGAAGGCGTCGCGGGCGTAGCGGACCTCGCCCTCGTAGATCTCGTGGAGGTCCTGCTCGACGTAGGCCCGGGTGAGGGCGGCGCCGCCGAGGATCACCGGATAGTCGGCGGCCAGCTTGCGCTGGTTCAGCTCCTGGAGGTTCTCCTTCATGATCACGGTGGACTTCACCAGGAGACCGGACATGCCGATGACGTCGGCGCGGTGCTCCTCGGCGGCTTCCAGGATCGCGGAGACGGGCTGCTTGATGCCCAGGTTGACGACGTTGTAGCCGTTGTTGGACAGGATGATGTCGACGAGGTTCTTGCCGATGTCGTGGACGTCGCCGCGGACGGTGGCCAGCACGATGGTGCCCTTGCCGTCGGCGTCCGTCTTCTCCATGTGCGGTTCCAGGTGGGCCACCGCGGTCTTCATGACCTCGGCGGACTGGAGCACGAACGGCAGCTGCATCTGGCCGGAGCCGAAGAGTTCGCCGACGACCTTCATGCCTTCGAGCAGGGTGTTGTTGACGATGTCGAGGGCGGGCGTGTCCTGGAGGGCCTCGTCGAGGTCCGCCTCCAGGCCGTTCTTCTCACCGTCGATGATGCGCCGCTGGAGGCGCTCGTCCAGCGGCAGGGAGAGGAGCTCCTCGGCCTTGCCCGCCTTCATCGACTTCATGTTGACGCCCTCGAAGAGCTCCATGAGCTTCTGCAGGGGGTCGTACCCCTCGGCGCGGCGGTCGTAGATCAGGTCGAGGGCGACCTTGACCTGCTCCTCCTCCAGGCGCGCGATCGGGAGGATCTTGGAGGCGTGCACGATCGCGGAGTCGAGGCCCGCCTTGACGCACTCGTCGAGGAAGACGGAGTTCAGCACGACGCGGGCGGCCGGGTTGAGGCCGAAGGAGATGTTCGACAGGCCGAGCGTGGTCTGGACGTCGGGGTGGCGCTCCTTCAGCTCGCGGATGGCGCCGATGGTGGCGATCCCGTCGCCCCGGGACTCCTCCTGACCGGTGCAGATGGTGAAGGTCAGGGTGTCGATGAGGATGTCCGACTCATGGATGCCCCAGTTGGTGGTGAGGTCCTCGATGAGCCGCTCGGCGATGGCGACCTTGTGCTCGACGGTACGGGCCTGGCCCTCCTCGTCGATGGTCAGGGCGATCAGCGCGGCACCGTGCTCGGAGGCCAGCGCGCTGACCTTCGCGAAGCGGGACTCGGGGCCGTCGCCGTCCTCGTAGTTGACGGAGTTCAGCACGGCACGCCCGCCGAGCTTCTCCAGTCCGGCGCGCAGGACGGGCAGCTCGGTGGAGTCGAGCACGATCGGAAGGGTGGAGGCGGTCGCGAAGCGGCCGGCCAGCTCCCGCATGTCGGCGACACCGTCACGGCCCACGTAGTCGACGCAGAGGTCGAGCATGTGCGCGCCCTCGCGGATCTGGTCGCGGGCCATCTCCACGCAGTCGTCCCAGCGGGCTTCCAGCATCGCCTCGCGGAACTTCTTCGAGCCGTTGGCGTTCGTGCGCTCACCGATGGCGAGGTACGAGGTGTCCTGGCGGAACGGGACGCTCTGGTAGAGCGAGGCGGCACCGGGCTCCGGGCGCGGTTCGCGGACGGTGGGGACCGTGCCCCGGACCCGCTCGACCACCTGGCGCAGGTGCTCCGGCGTCGTACCGCAGCAGCCGCCGACCAGGGAGAGGCCGTATTCGCGTACGAAGGTCTCCTGGGCGTCCGCGAGCTCGGAGGGGCCCAGCGGATAGTGCGCGCCGTCCTTGCCGAGCACCGGCAGGCCCGCGTTCGGCATGCAGGAGAGCGGGATCCGGGAGTGCCGGGCGAGGTAGCGCAGGTGCTCGCTCATCTCGGCGGGGCCGGTGGCGCAGTTCAGGCCGATCATGTCGATGCCGAGCGGCTCCAGCGCGGTGAGCGCGGCGCCGATCTCGGAGCCGAGCAGCATGGTGCCGGTGGTCTCGACGGTGACGGAGCAGATCAGCGGAAGGCTGCTGCCGGTGGCCTCCAGGGCGCGCCGGGCGCCGATGATGGAGGCCTTGGTCTGGAGCAGGTCCTGGGTGGTCTCCACCAGGAGGGCGTCGGCGCCGCCGGCGATCATGCCTTCGGCATTCCGCTGGTAGGCGTCGCGGAGCTTGTCGTACGGGGCGTGGCCCAGGGTCGGCAGCTTGGTGCCCGGCCCCATGGAGCCCAGCACCCAGCGCTGCTGTCCCGTGGACGCGGTGAACTCGTCGGCGACCTCGCGGGCGATGCGGGCGCCGGACTCGGAGAGTTCGTACACCCGCTCGGGGATGTCGTACTCGCCGAGGGCCGCGAGATTCGCGCCGAAGGTGTTCGTCTCGACGCAGTCCACCCCGACCGCGAAGTACTCCTCGTGCACCGACCGGACGATGTCGGGGCGGGTGACGTTCAGGATCTCGTTGCAGCCTTCGAGGTTCTCGAAGTCCTCAAGGGTGGGGTCCTGCGCCTGGAGCATGGTGCCCATGGCGCCGTCGGCCACCACCACTCGGGTGGCGAGCGCCTCGCGAAGGGCGTCGGCTCGGGTCCGGCTGTCGGCGGCGGATGTCGGCAACGAGGCCATGGATGATCTCCCAGGGATGCGACGGCTGTCGGCTTTGCGACCTTCTGTCGGAAGGCGCACCACGCCAGCCTAGCGGGGTGGCGCCCCGCCCCGTCAGTCCGTCCATGGGACGGACTGCATGCTGTGCGAGGGACAGCACGTGACAAGTGGTGGAACGGACTTTCCCGGGCGCCGAGCACAGGTCGGCATCGACCGATAGTGTTCAGCATTGTCGAACCGAGGTGGAGGAGTACGGCGCGATGGCCAAGAACATCCAGTCGCTGGAGCGGGCGGCCGCGATGCTGCGTCTGCTGGCGGGCGGTGAGCGTCGGCTCGGACTCTCCGACATCGCCTCCTCCCTGGGGCTGGCCAAGGGCACCGCGCACGGCATTCTGCGCACGCTCCAGCTGGAGGGCTTCGTCGAGCAGGACGCGGCGTCCGGGCGCTATCAGCTCGGCGCCGAACTGCTGCGCCTGGGCAACAGCTATCTGGACGTCCACGAGCTGCGGGCGCGCGCCCTGGTCTGGACCGACGACCTGGCCCGCTCCAGCGGCGAGAGCGTGCACCTGGGCGTCCTGCACCAGCACGGCGTCCTCATCGTCCACCATGTCTTCCGCCCCGACGACAGCCGCCAGGTGCTGGAGGTCGGGGCCATGCAGCCGCTGCACTCCACCGCGCTCGGCAAGGTGCTCGCCGCGTTCGACCCGGTGGCGCACAGCGAGGCCATGGAGGCGGAACGGCGGCCCTTCACCGCGCGCACCGTGACCGCGGCGGACGAGTTCGAGTCGCTGCTCGACCTGGTACGGGCGCGGGGCTACGGCACCGACGCGGAGGAGACCTGGGAGGGGGTGGCCGCCGTGGCCGCGCCCATCCACGACCGGCGGCGGATGCCGGTGGGCGCCGTGGCCGTCACCGGCGCCGTGGAGCGGGTGCGCCCGGACGGCGAGCTGCGCCCCGAGCTGGTCGCGGCGGTACGGGACTGCGCCCGCGCGGTCTCCCGGGACCTGGGCGCCGGCCGCTTCTGAGCCGTACGGCCGCGGCGCGCACCGGCCCCGCGGGCCCGTACGACCCCGCACCCTCACCGCGCCGCACCGCCCGCACCACCCGCGCCTTCACCGCGCCGCGCCGCAGAAGCGCATCGCACTTTCCCCGGCCCCCGCCCCGCGCCGGGGCCCCTCCGCGCACGGGGTCCCGTCGCGCGGGCTCCGCGCGCGCCGTCGGTAACGATCGGGTTCCGCACCGAGTCGTACGCCACACACCCTTGACGCGTCATTCGTTCGGGGGAAACACTGCCGTTCACCGGTCGGCATTGTCGAACACTTAACGGAATTACACGTTAGGGTGTGACGGTGCCGAGGGCCGGTCAAGCCCTTACAGGTGGCGTGACCACACCACGTGGATACCCATCTGGGGCGCGAATCACCGGAGGGACCCGGTGATTCGCCCTCCCCTGGACGAAGGACAAAGGAGTCACGGGTGTCCAGCTCCGACATCTTCACCGGCGAGACCATCGGTACCGCCGTGCTCATCCTGCTGGGCGGTGGCGTCTGTGCCGCTGTCACGCTGAAGCGCTCGAAGGCGTTCAACGCCGGCTGGGTCGCCATCACCTTCGGGTGGGGCTTCGCCGTGCTGACCGGCGCGTACATCTCCGCCGGCATGTCCGGCGCCCACCTCAACCCGGCGGTGACCGTCGGCCTCGCGATCAAGGGCGTCACCGAGTGGAGCGACCTCCCGGTCTACTTCGCCGGACAGCTCCTCGGCGCGATGATCGGCGCGGTGCTGGTCTGGGCCGCGTACTTCGGTCACTTCAAGCTGCACCTGAACGACCCCGAGGTCGCCGAGCGCGGGGCGGAGAACCCGGGCCCGGTGCACGGCATCTTCTTCACCTCGCCGGAGATCCGCAACGTCGGCCAGAACATGGCGACCGAGATCATCGCGACCACCGTCCTGGTCCTCGCGATCCTCACCCAGAGCACCATCCCCGGCCTCACCCCCGAGGACCCCAAGGGTCCGGGCGTCCTCGGCGCGATGATCACCGCGTTCGTCGTCGTCGGGCTCGGTCTCTCGCTCGGCGGCCCGACCGGATACGCGATCAACCCGGTCCGTGACCTCGGCCCCCGGATCGTGCACGCTCTGCTTCCACTGCCCAACAAGGGCGGCTCGGACTGGAGCTACGCCCTGATCCCCGTGGCGGGTCCGCTGATCGGCGGCGCCCTCGCGGGCGGGATCTACCAGCTCGCCTTCGCCTGAGCCCTCAGAGCCGTACTACACAGACTTCCGGGAGCACACCGTGACCGACGCACACACCACCGGCACCCACGGCACCGGGCCGTTCATCGCGGCCATCGACCAGGGCACCACCTCCAGCCGCTGCATCGTCTTCGACAAGGACGGCCGGATCGTCTCCGTCGACCAGAAGGAGCACGAGCAGATCTTCCCGAAACCGGGATGGGTCGAGCACGACGCGACCGAGATCTGGGAGAACGTCCAGGAGGTCGTCGCCGGAGCCATCGTCAAGGCGGGCATCACCTCCGCCGACGTCAAGGCGATCGGCATCACCAACCAGCGCGAGACCACGCTGCTCTGGGACAAGAACACCGGCGAGCCCGTCCACAACGCCCTCGTCTGGCAGGACACCCGCACCGACGCGCTCTGCAAGGAGCTCGGCCGCAACGTCGGCCAGGACCGCTTCCGGCGCGAGACCGGGCTGCCGCTCGCCTCGTACTTCGCCGGGCCCAAGGTCCGCTGGCTGCTCGACAACGTCGAGGGGCTGCGCGAGCGCGCCGAGCGCGGCGACATCCTCTTCGGCACCATGGACTCCTGGGTCATCTGGAACCTGACCGGCGGCACCGACGGCGGCGTCCACGTCACCGATGTCACCAACGCCTCACGGACCCTCCTGATGAACCTGCACACCATGGCGTGGGACGAGAAGATCCTCCACTCCATCGGCATCCCCGCCGCCGTGCTCCCCGAGATCCGCTCCTCCGCCGAGGTGTACGGCTCCGCCAGGGGCGGAGTGCTCGACGGGGTCCCGGTGGCCTCCGCGCTCGGCGACCAGCAGGCCGCGCTGTTCGGCCAGACGTGCTTCGCCGAGGGCGAGGCCAAGTCCACGTACGGCACCGGCACCTTCATGCTGCTGAACACCGGCCACACCCCGGTGAACTCGTACAACGGCCTGCTGACGACCGTGGGTTACCAGATCGGCGACCAGCGCCCGGTGTACGCCCTGGAGGGCTCCATCGCGGTCACCGGTTCGCTGGTGCAGTGGATGCGCGACCAGATGGGCCTGATCAAGTCCGCGGCGGAGATCGAGACGCTCGCCTCCTCGGTCGAGGACAACGGCGGCGCCTACTTCGTGCCCGCGTTCTCCGGGCTGTTCGCCCCGTACTGGCGCCCCGACGCCCGCGGTGTCATCGCCGGTCTCACCCGGTACGTCACCAAGGCGCACATCGCCCGTGCCGTGCTCGAAGCCACCGCCTGGCAGACCCGCGAGATCAGCGACGCCATGACCAAGGACTCCGGCGTCGAACTGACCGCGCTCAAGGTCGACGGCGGCATGACTTCCAACAACCTGCTGATGCAGACGCTCGCCGACTTCCTGGACGCGCCCGTGGTGCGTCCGATGGTCGCCGAGACCACCTGCCTCGGCGCGGCCTACGCCGCCGGTCTGGCCGTCGGTTTCTGGCCGGACACCGATGCCCTGCGTGCCAACTGGCGCCGGGCCGCGGAGTGGACCCCCCGCATGGACGCGGACGTCCGCGACCGCGAGTACAAGAGCTGGCTCAAGGCCGTGCAGCGGACCATGGGCTGGCTCGACGACACAGTCGAGGAGTAATCACCATGACCACCCTGCGATGCGTCCCGGCTCTCGGGACGCACCCGGCCTCCGGCTCCCTCCCGAGCCGCGCCGAGACTCGGGAGCAGCTCTCCAGGGCGACGTACGACCTCCTGGTCATCGGCGGCGGCATCCTGGGCATCTCCACCGCCTGGCACGCCGCGCAGTCCGGACTGCGGGTGGCGCTGGTGGACGCCGGCGACTTCGCCGGCGCCACCTCCTCCGCCTCCTCCAAGCTGCTCCACGGCGGTCTGCGCTATCTGCAGACCGGCGCGGTGAAGCTGGTCGCGGAGAACCATTTCGAACGGCGGGCGGTCTCCCGTGAGGTCGCCCCGCACCTGGCCAACCCGCTCACCTTCTACCTGCCGGTGTACAAGGGCGGGCCGCACGGCGCCGCCAAGCTCGGGGCCGGCGTGTTCGCGTACTCGGCGCTGTCCGCGTTCGGTGACGGCGTCGGCCATGTGATCAGCCCCGCGAAGGCGCGGCGCGACGTCCCCGAGCTGCGTACGGACAATCTGAAGGCCGTCGCGGTCTACGGCGACGACCAGATGAACGACGCCCGCATGGCGCTGATGACGGTCCGCGCGGCCGTCCAGGCGGGTGCGGTCGTGCTCAACCACGCGGAGGTGACCGGCCTCCGGTTCACCCGCGGCCGGGTCACGGGCGCCGATCTGAAGGACCGCACGGACGGTACGGAGTTCGGGGTCGGCGCCCGGCTCGTGCTGAACGCGACCGGGCCGTGGGTGGACCACCTGCGGAAGATGGAGAACCCGGACGCGGCGCCCTCCATCCGGCTGTCCAAGGGCGCGCACCTGGTGCTCAAGCGCACCCGCCCCTGGAAGGCCGCGCTCGCCACCCCGATCGACAAGTACCGCATCACGTTCGCCCTGCCGTGGGAGGACATGCTGCTGCTCGGTACGACCGACGAGGAGTACGAGGGCGACCCGGGCGAGGTCGCGGTGACCGAGGCGGACACGGCGCAGATCCTGGACGAGGCCGCGTTCTCGATCCGGGACCAGCAGCTGTCGCGCGACCTGATCACGTACTCCTTCGCGGGTCTGCGGGTGCTGCCCGGCGGCCCCGGGGACACGTCCAAGGCCAAGCGGGAGACGGTCGTGACGGAGGGCCGCGGCGGCATGCTGTCGGTGGCCGGCGGCAAGTGGACGACCTTCCGCCACATCGGCCGCACCGTGATGAACAAGCTCGCCGCGCTGCCGGGGCACCCGCTGGCGGAGGACATGGAGCCGATGGCCCGGCTGCCGAGGAAACTGCCGCTGCCCGGCATAGCCAACCCCGACGCGGTCGCGCACCGGCTGCTGGTCGACGGCGGCACGCCCGGTCCGCGGATGGCGGCCGACACCGCCCGGCATCTGGCCACCCACTACGGTTCGCTGGCCTTCGACATCGCGCGGCTGGCGAACGAGGACCCGGCGCTGGCCGAGCGCGTCCACCCGGACGCACCGGAGATCTGGGCGCAGGTGGCCTACGCCCGGGACTACGAGTGGGCCGAGACCGCGGACGACGTGCTGCGCCGGCGGACGACGCTGACGATCCGGGGCCTGGCGACGGACGGGATCCGCGGCAGGGTCGACGGCATGCTGGCCGACCGGGGCTGAACCGGGCGGGTGCGACGGGGGCGCTTCCCGGGTACGGGCGGGCGCCCCCGTCCGCGTGTCCGTGACGAGGCTCGGCAGGCGGTGTGCGGACCGTGCCGGCGGGGCCGGCGGATACCCCCGGCAGGTGCCACACCGCCGCCATACGCGCGCAATACGACGCGGGGAGAGTGGATGTCATGAAATTCTCCGTGCTTTCCCTGATCGGTCACGCCCCGCACCCGCTGACCGGCGAACTCCCCTCCGCCGCGGACCGGTTCGAGGAGGTGATCGAAACCGGAGTGGCGGCGGAACGGCTCGGTTTCGACGCCTACTCGATCGGGGAACGGCACGCCGGCCCCTTCCTCTCGTCGAGCCCGAGCGTGGTGCTGGGCGCGATGGCAGCCCGCACCCGCACCATCAGGCTGCTGACCGGAGTCACGGTCGTCGCGATCCTCGACCCGGTGCGGGTGGCCGAGGACTTCGCGACGCTGGACCAGCTGTCCCGGGGACGGATCGAACTGGTCGTCGGCAAGGGCGCGGAGGCCGGGCACTTCGACCTCTTCGGGCTCGACGAGGACCGGCAGTGGGACCTCCAGAAGGAGAAGTACGAGCTGCTGCGGCGGCTGTGGACGGAGGAAGGGGTCGACTGGGAGGGCGAGTTCCGGCCGCCCCTGAAGAACGTGACGACGGTCCCCCGCCCGTACGCCGGGCCGCCCCGCGTCTGGCACGGCTCGGCGACCAGCCTCAACTCCCCCGAGCTGGCGGCCAAGCACGGCGATCCGCTGTTCACGGCCAATGCCGTCCAGCCGCGCGAGGCCTACGCCCGGCTGATCGAGCACTACCGGGAGCGGTTCGAGGCGTACGGACACGATCCGGCCGACGCCCATGTGGCGGCGGGCTCGGGCGGGCTGCTGATCGCCGGCACCCAGCGGGCGGCCGTCGCGCGCTACAAGGACCTGTACGAGGCGCGGGTGCGGCAGAGCTTCAAACCCCATCTCGCCGGCCGGGCCGGTTACAACACGCCGTTCCGGACGATCGAGGACGCGATCGAGAACGGGCCCCAGCTGATCGGCAGCCCGCAGCAGATCATCGACAAGATCCTCGGCTACCACGCGGTGTACCGTCACGATCTCCAGTCGATCACGGTGGACGGCTTCGGGCTGGAGCGCGCGGAGCAGTTGGAGACCCTGCAGCGGTTCGCCGAGGTGATCGCCCCCGTCGTACGCCGCGAGGCGCCGTCCTCCCTCTGGGAGTGACCGGGCACCACGGGTCGGCAGCGCGGGCCGGCACCACGGCCTGGCGGCGCGGATGCTCCGGGGCTGCTCTTCCGGGTGAACGGACCCGCATAATGGAGACAGACATCGGATGTCTGAATCCAGTCCGAATCCAGGAGGACCGTCATGGCTGTCACCGACGAGGCGATCGAGAAGATCAAGGGAATGATCGTCTCGGGTGCGCTACGTCCCGGCGACCGGCTGCCCAAGGAGAGTGAACTCGCCGCGGAGCTGGGGCTGTCGCGCAACTCCCTGCGGGAGGCGGTGCGCGCGCTGTCGCTGATCCGGATCCTCGATGTGCGGCAGGGCGACGGCACCTATGTCACCAGCCTGGACCCCCAGTTGCTCCTGGAGGCGCTGAGCTTCGTGGTGGACTTCCACCGCGACGACACGGTGCTGGAGTTCCTCGCGGTGCGCCGGATCCTGGAACCGGCCGCCACGGCGATGGCGGCGGGCCGGATCAGCGATACCCAACTGGACCTTCTCGGCTCCCAGTTGGACGCCCTGGGCGGGCAGCCCTCGGTGGAGGAACTGGTCGCCGCGGACCTGGACTTCCACCGCGGGATCGTCCAGTCCTCCGGCAACTCGGTGCTCTGTTCCCTGCTCGACGGCCTGTCCGGGCCCACCACACGGGCGCGGGTCTGGCGCGGTCTGACGCAGGAGGACGCCGTCAGCCGCACCCTGCACGAGCACCGGGCGATCCTCGCCGCGCTGCGGGACCGGGACGCGGAGGCCGCACGGGCCTGGGCGACGGTGCATGTGGCGAGCGTGGAGCAGTGGCTCAGGTCCACGCTCTGAGGCGGACGGCGCCGGCGGTGCGGGGCCATCACACGCGTACGGGCCGGCGGGGGTGCTTCCCCTCCGGCCCGTACGGCGTCGTTCCTGCGGCCCGTACCGCGCGCTCCGCCCGCGGTGCGGGGCAGCCGCTCTCCCCGGTCCTCCTCAGTCCTGCTTCTCACCGCTCGCGAAGCGCGAGATGACCAGCGCGACGATGATGATCGCGCCATTGAGGAACTGGTTCCACAGCGCGGGCACACCTCCGAGGGTCATCACATTGACCACGAGCTGGAGCGTCAGTACGCCGGTGAGGGCGCCGAACAGCGTCCCGCGCCCGCCCTTGAGGCTGATGCCGCCGATCACCGCCGCGGCGAACACCTGGAAGATCCAGCCGTTGCCCTGGGTGGCCGCCACCGATCCGTAGTGGCCCGTGTAGAGGATGCCCGCGAAGGCAGCCAGCAGACCGCCGACGGCGAGCACGATCCAGGTGATCCGGTCCACCCGGATACCGGCGGCCCGCGCCGCCTCCGGGTTGCCGCCGATGGCGTACAGCGCGCGTCCGTGGCGCAGCCAGGCCAGCGCGGCGCCGCCGATCGCGAACAGGGCCAGGCAGATCCAGACCGCGGCCGGGGCGCCGAACCACTCGCTCTTGCCGAGGTAGCGGAAGGACTCCGGGACATCGGTGATCGACTTGCCCTCGGTGATGCCGATGTGGAGGCCGCGCAGCATGGTGAGCATGCCGAGCGTGGCGATGAAGCCGTTGACCCGGAGCCTGAGGATCAAGAAGCCGTTGACCACGCCCACGACGAGGCCGACGAGCAGACAGAGCGGGATCGCGGACCAGGCCGGGAAGAGTTCCAGACCGGCGAAACGGCCGCCGTCCTCGGGCAGCACCAGCCACATGGCGACGACGGGCGCGATGCCGATCGTCGACTCCAGCGACAGGTCCATCCGGCCGCAGATCAGGATCAGCGCCTGGCCGAGCACCAGCAGGCTCAGCTCGGAGGACTGCTGGACGACGCTGATCAGGTTGTTGGAGGTGAGGAAGACCGGCGAGACGATGAACCCGATCACCATCAGCACCAGGATCACCGGCACCAGGGAGAAGTCGCTCCACCGGATCAGCGCCAGCCGGCCGGTGTTCCTCGCCCCGCTCATGATGCCGTCGTCGGCGACGGACGGCTGTGTCGTCCCGGTCATTCCCTCTCCCCCACACCTTCCATGGCGGCGACGAGTTCCCCGTCGCTCCACCCGCTTGCGAACGTTGCGACGACCCGCCCGTGGAACAGGGCGAGCACCCGGTCGCACACCCGGAGGTCGTCCAGCTCGTCCGAGATGATCACTGCGGCGTTTCCCTCGTCGGCGACCCGCCGGACCACGCCCAGCAGCGAGTCCTTGGACTTGATGTCCACTCCCGCGGTGGGCCTGACCGCGACCAGCACGCTCGGTTTCCGGGCGAGCGCGCGGGCGACCACCACCTTCTGCTGGTTGCCGCCGGAGAGTCCGGAGACGGGCTGCTCGGGCCCCTGGGTCTTGATGTCCAGGGAGTCGATCATCGACCGGGCGAACCGCCGGGTGCGGGAGGGCAGTACGGTCCCCCACGGGCCCAGCTGGTCGGTGACCGTGAGCGTGGCGTTCTCGGCGACGCTCCGGTCCGGCACGAGCCCCTGGTCATGACGGTCCTCGGGGATGTACCCGATCCCGGCGTCCAGGGCGTGCGGCACGCTGCCCGGCCGTACGGCGCCGCCGTGCACGGAGACCGTGCCGCCGGAAGCCTTGCGCATCCCGGCCAGCGTCTCGCCGAGCGCGGTGTTGCCGCTGGCCGTCGAACCGGCGAGGCCGAGCACCTCACCGGGCCGTACCTGAAGGTCGATCGCCTCGAACTCGCCCGCCAGTGAGAGCCGTTCGGTACGCAGCACCGGGGCGGCCGACTCGTCGGCGGCGCCACCCGCGGGGGCGTGCCAGGCACCCGCGCCGCCGCCCTGCTCCCCCGTCATGGCCGCCACCAGATCGGCCTTGCCGATGTCGGCGACCCGGGTGGTCAGCACATGGCGGGCGTCCCGGTAGACGGTGACGGCGGTGCACAGTTCGTACACCTCCTGGAGGTGGTGGGAGATGAACAGGAACGCCACTCCCCGGCCCTGGAGTTCCCGCAGTTTGTCGAAGAGCCGCCCGATGCCCCGGGCGTCGAGCTGCGCGGTCGGCTCGTCCAGGACGATCAGCCGGGCGCCGAACGACAGCGCCCGCGCGATCTCCACGAACTGCCGCTGTTCCACGGCGAGATCCCGGGCCCGCGCGTTGGGGTCGACCCGCACCCCGTACTCGGCCAGCAGCGTCTCCGCGCGTCTGCGGAGCCTGCCCCAGCTGATCCAGCGGGCCTTGTCGTCGAACCGGTTGAGGAAGAGGTTCTCGGCGACGGTCAGATCCGGGACGACCATGGACTTCTGGTAGACGCAGGCGATCCTGGACTGCCAGGCCGCGGTGTCCCCGAAGGCGGGCGACGGCTCCCCGTCGAAGGTCACCGCTCCCTCGTCCGCCCGGTGGAGTCCGGTGAGAACGCTGACCAGGGTGGACTTGCCCGCGCCGTTGCGGCCGACGAGCGCGTGGGACTCGCCGGGCCGGACGGTGAGTCCCACGCCGTCCAGCGCCACGGTGGGCCCGAAGCGTTTGACGATGCCCGTCGCCCGTACCGCCGGTGGTGGTGCCTGGTTCATGGCCGGCTCACTTCTCCAGCTGGTTGGCCCACAGCTTCGGGTCGTCGACGTTCTCCTTGGTCACCAGGGGTGCCGGGAGCTGGTCCTCGTAACCGCCCGGGATCTTGATGATGTGGGAGCCGTGGTCGGTCGGGCCCTCCTCGAAGGTCCTGCCGTCCAGGGCCGCCCCGGCGTAGTACAGGGCGTACTTCGCGTACAGGTCGGCGGGCTGGGAGATCGTCGCGTCGATCTTCCCGGCCTTGATGGCGTCGAACTCCTCCGGGATGCCGTCGTTGGAGATGATCGTGATGTGACCCGGCGTACCGGCCGGCTTCAGCAGCTTCTTCTGTTCCAGCAGAGCGAGCGTGGGCTGGAGGAAGACCCCGCCGGCCTGCATGTAGATGCCGTTGATGTCGGGGTGCGCGGCCAGCGTCGACTGGAGCTTGGCGGAGGCGACGTCGCCCTTCCAGTCGGTGGCCAGCTCGAAGACCTCGATACCGGGGAAGTCCTTGTCCATGCAGGCCTTGAAGGCCTGGGAGCGGTCGCGCCCGTTGATCGAGGACAGGTCGCCCTGGAATTCGACGACCTTGCCCTTGCCTCCCAGCTGTTCGCCGAGGTACTTGCAGGCGTTGGCGCCGTACGCCTTGTTGTCGGCGCGCACCACCATGTAGACGCTGCCCTTGTCGGGGCGGGTGTCGACGCTGATGACGGGGATCTTCTTCTCGTTCAGCGTGTTGAGCGTCTCGGCTATCGCACCGGTGTCCTGCGGGGCCATCACGACGGCCTTCGCACCCTGGTCGGTGAACGTCCGTACATTGGCGACGAGCTTGCCGATGTCGTTCTGCGAGTTGGTCAGCGGCAGCGCCCTCACCCCGCCGCCCTTGACGCCCTTCTCCACGTACTGCTGGTAGGAGTTCCAGAAGTCGCTGTCGCTGCGCGGCAGGTCGATCCCCACCTTGCCGCCCCCGTCCCCGCTGTCGGCGGAGTCGCGGTTGCAGCCGGCAAGGGCCGTGACGGCCAGCAGTACGGCGCAGGCCGCCGCACTCGTCGTACGCACTCTCATGGGTCCCGTCCTTCGTGGAGTACTGGCTCGAAGCATTTCGGCGGTGCGGGATGGAGCGGCTCGTGCGGTGGTTCCGGGGCGTTGCGGTGGTCACTTCCGTACGGCGGGTCGCGGGGGGGCGTGCGGGGGGGGTGGTGCGGGTCCGTGCGGGACCCGCCGGTGTCAGGCGTCGGCGGGGCGCAGCCTCAGGCCCTGCATCCCCCCGTCGACGGCGAGTGCGGTGCCCGTGACGGAGGCGGCGGCCGGGCTCGCCAGATAGACGACGGCGGCGGCGACCTCGTCGGCCGAGACCAGCCTGCCGAGCGGCTGGCGGGCGTTGAGCGCGGCGCGTTCGGCGTCCGGGTCATCGGCCTGACCCAGCAGCCGGCCGATCCACGGGGTGTCCGCGGTGCCGGGGTTGACGCAGTTGACGCGGACTCCTTCGCGCACGTGGTCGGCCGCCATGGCGAGGGTCAGCGAGAGCACCGCGCCCTTGCTCGCGCTGTACAGGGCGCGTTGCGGCAGTCCGGCGGTGGCGGCGATCGAGCAGGTCTGGGTGATCGAGACGGAGCCCGGCCGGGCGGCTGCCGCGCGGCGCAGATGGGGCAGCGCGTGACGGGCGGTGCGGACCATGCCGAGGACGTTGATGTCCAGCACCCGGGTCCACTCGTCGTCGGCGTTGTCCTCGACGGTGCCGACGGAGCCGATCCCGGCGTTGGAGACGAGGGTGTGCAGGGCGCCGAGTTCGGCGGCGGCCCGGTCCACGGCGTCGCGCACGGCCGCGTCGTCCCTCACATCGGCCTTGAGCGCGAGCGCTCCGGCGGGCGCGCCCGCGGTCTCCCGGTCGAGGACGGCGACCCGTGCGCCGCGCTCCAGGAGCATGGTCGCCACGGCGGCCCCGATCCCGGAGGCACCGCCTGTCACCAGGGCGGACATCCCGTCGAAGTCCTGTGTGCCGGTCATCGGTCGGCCTCCTGAGGCGTAAGGCGGGCCTGCCAGACGGGGCCCTGCGGGTAGCGGTGTTCAGCGATCGACCGGGGGAGCATCCGGGCGGAGAAGCCCGGTGCGCGCGGTGCGACGTAGCGGCCGTCCTTGAGGACGGTGGGGTCGGCGAAGTGCTCGTGGAGATGGTCGACGTACTCGATCACGCGGTCCTCCCAGGTTCCGGAGACCGCCACATAGTCGAACATCGAGAGGTGCTGGACCAGTTCGCACAGTCCGACACCCCCGGCGTGCGGGCAGACGGGCACCTGGTACTTGGCGGCGAGCAGCAGGATCGCCAGGTTCTCGTTGACGCCCGCGACGCGGGCCGCGTCGATCTGGACGAAGTCGACGGCGCCGGCCTGGAGGAGCTGCTTGAACACGACGCGGTTGGCGACGTGTTCGCCGGTGGCGACCTTGACGGACTGTCCGGCGCGCACGGCGGCGTGGCCGAGAATGTCGTCGGGACTGGTCGGCTCCTCGATCCAGTGCGGGTCGTAGGGCGCGAGCGCGCTCATCCAGGCCACCGCGTCCGCGACGTCCCAGCGCTGGTTGGCGTCGACGGCGATCCGGACGCCGGGGCCGACGGCCTCGCGGGCGATGGCGAGTCTGCGGATGTCGTCGTCCAGGTCGCCGCCGACCTTCAGCTTGATCTGGCCGAAGCCGTCGGCGACGGCCTCCCTGGCGAGGGTGGCGAGCTTCTCGTCGGAGTAGCCCAGCCAGCCCGGCGAGGTCGTGTACGCCGGGTAGCCCCGGTCGAGGAGCCGCTCGGTGCGCTCGGCGCGGCCCGGTTCGGCGGCCCGCAGGATCGCGAGGGCCTCCTGGGGGGTGAGCGCGTCCGTGAGGTAGCGGAAGTCGACGAGGGAGACCAGTTCCTCGGGCGTCATCCCGGCGAGGAACTGCCAGACGGGCAGACCGGCCGCGGTGGCCGCCAGGTCCCACGCCGCGTTGACGACCGCGCCGGCCGCCATGTGCATCACGCCCTTCTCCGGGCCCAGCCAGCGCAGTTGCGAGTCGTGCGTGAGGTCGCGGTACAGCGCGGCGAGGTCGGCGGCGGTACGGGGGGCGGGACGCCCCACCACGTAGGGGCGCAGCGCCTCGATGGCGGCGGCCATGACCTCGTTGCCGCGTCCGATGGTGAAGCAGAAGCCATGTCCCTCGATACCCGCGCCGCCCCGGCCGGGCAGGTCCGTGCGCAGGACGACGTAGGCGGCGGAGTAGTCCGGGTCGGGGTTCATGGCGTCCGAGCCGTCCAACTGTTCCGAGGTGGGAAAACGGATGTCGTGGACCTCGAAATCCGTGACGGTCTGACTCATGTGCGCCCCCCAGGGCAAATAACATCGGATCTCTGGTGTGGTCATCCGATGTATAGCGCCGTACAGGGGCGGACGTCCAGGGTTGAGGGCAAATTCCGTCATACAGCTCGGATGAATCCAGGGGCTGATGCCCTGATTCGACCGTTGATGCACCCCTCAGTGGCAAGGTTCACCCACCCGTGCAAAGAGGCTGCTGCGGGAGGGGGCCCAACCCGTAAGGTTGCTCCGTACACAAGAAGACTTCGGAAGGAGGCCTGGGTGATCGAGCTCGAGGGGGTACCCGAGCTGATCGACCCGGTCATGGTGGCCGCGTTCGAGGGCTGGAACGACGCCGGTGACGCCGCCTCCACAGCGGTCGGACATCTGGACCGGGAATGGAAGGGCGAGGTGTTCGCGGCGCTCGACGCCGAGGACTACTACGACTTCCAGGTCAACCGGCCCACGGTGTGGCTGGACGGCGGGGTGCGCAAGATCACCTGGCCCACCACCCGGCTCTCCGTGGTCCGCGTCGGCGGGGAGAAACCCCGCGACCTGGTCCTGGTCCGCGGCATCGAACCGTCGATGCGCTGGCGCTCGTTCTGCAACGAGATCCTGGGATACGCCCATGAGCTGGGCGTCGAGATGGTCGTCATCCTCGGGGCACTGCTGGGCGACACCCCGCACACCAGGCCGGTACCGGTCAGCGGCGTCACCTCGGACCCGGATCTGGCCAGGACCATGGACCTGGAGGAGACCCGGTACGAAGGCCCGACAGGCATCGTCGGCATCCTCCAGGAGGCCTGCACCCATGCGGGCGTGCCCGCGGTGAGCCTGTGGGCGGCGGTGCCGCACTATGTCTCGCAGCCGCCCAACCCCAAGGCGACGCTGGCGCTGCTGAACCGCCTCGAAGACCTGATCGGCCTGCGGATCCCGCTGGGCGAACTGCCCGAGGACGCCCGCGCCTGGCAGCTCGGCGTCGATCAGCTGGCCGCCGAGGACAGCGAGGTCGCGGAGTACGTCCAGACGCTGGAGGAGGCCCGGGACACCGCGGAGCTGCCCGAGGCGTCCGGCGAGGCCATCGCCCGGGAGTTCGAGCGCTACCTGCGGCGCCGGGACGGCGGCCCGGGACAGGCTCCCGGCGGCCATGCCACGGAGTCCGGGGATGCCTCGTACCTGCGGGACACCTCCTCCGGCCGCGCCAGACCCCCCAGACCACCGCGGCCGGAAACAGGCCCCGAGAACACCCCCGGCGCCCCGCCGCGGGACGGTTCCGCGCCCTCGCCCTCCGACAAGGACGGCGGACCGGACGAAACCCCGGACGATACATCCGAGGATTCGTCCGAGGACTGAGCGAGGACTGAGCGGCGGCAGCGGGCCCGGCACCGTCCGGGGACGGGGCGGGCGCGCGGCGCGCGGCGCGCGACGGGCGGAAACGGGGACCGGCCCCGGACTTCGGGAAGAAGTCCGGGGCCGGCCGTCGTGAACGGATCGAGCGGTGGTGACGGCACCGAGGCCTAGAGCGCGACGCCCAGCAGCGCGTCGACGGTGCGCGAGACGAGCCCCGGCGCGCTCTCGTCCGTACCGCCCTCGGCAACGGCCAGCGCGGCCCAGCGGTCCACCGCGGCCAGCGCCGCGGGGGCGTCCAGGTCATCGGCGAGGGCCTCGCGGACCTCCTCGACCAGTGCGTCCGCGGACGGCCCGTCGGGGCGGGAGACGGCGGCACGCCACCGGCCCACGCGCTCCACGGCGTCGGTGAGCACCTGGCCGGTCCACTCCCAGTCGCTCCGGTAGTGGTGCGCGAGCAGGGCCAGGCGGATGGCGGCCGGGTCCACGCCCTCGCGGCGCAGCGCGGAGACGAACACCAGGTTGCCCCGGGACTTGGACATCTTCTCGCCGTCCAGCGCGACCATGCCGGCGTGGACGTAGGCCTGGGCGAACGGGTGCTCGCCGGTCAGTACCTGGGCGTGCGAGGCGCCCATCTCGTGGTGCGGGAATGCCAGGTCGGAACCGCCGCCCTGAACGTCGAAGCCCATTCCCAGATGGTCCAGCGCGATGGCCACGCACTCGATGTGCCAGCCGGGCCGGCCGCGGCCGAGCGAGGCCCCGTCCCAGCTCGGCTCGCCCGCGCGGGCGGCCATCCAGAGCATCGGGTCCAGGGGGTTCTTCTTGCCGGGGCGCTCCGGGTCGCCGCCGCGTTCGGCGGAGAGCAGGCGCATCGCCTCGGCGTCGAGGTTCGAGACCTCGCCGAAGTGCGGGTCGGCCTCGACGGAGAAGTACACATCGCCTTCGAGTTCGTAGGCGGCGCCCGCGTCCCGGAGGCGTTCGACGAGCGGGACGATGCCGGGTATCGCCTCCACCGCGCCGATGTAGTGCTTCGGCGGGAGCATGCGCAGGGCGGTCATGTCCTCCCGGAAGAGTGCCGTCTCGCGCTCCGCGAGCTCGGTCCAGTCCTGACCGTCGCGCACGGCCCGCTCCAGCAGCGGATCATCCACGTCGGTCACGTTCTGGACGTAGTGAACCTGCCGCTTGGTGTCGAGCCACACGCGCTGAACGAGGTCGAACGCGTTGTAGGTCGCCGCATGACCCATATGGGTCGCGTCGTACGGCGTGATGCCGCAGACGTAGATGCGGGCGACGGGACCGGGGTCAAGGGTGATCCGTCCGCCGGTCGCGGTGTCGTGGATCCGAAGGTCGCGGCCCTTGCCAGGCAGGGCGGGGACCTCAGAAGCGGGCCAGGCATGCATGTCATGAGCGTAACCGGACGATGCTTCCGGATACGAACCGGATAGGGGAACGTGGCCGAAGAGGCGGTCTTGCGCGGATGGGACGGTTCGTCTACAGGGCCCTGGAGGGTCCGTTCACGGCTGTCACACCGGCGGCCACGGAATCGCCGGCCACGCCCCGCTGGGCTCCGGATGCCGCCCCGCCGTACGCAGCCCCGCGACCCGCCCCCGCAGCGCCTCCAGCTCGGCCCCCGTGACGAGTTCGGCCAGACGGGTGGCCAGCGCCGCCCCCGGCGCGAGCTCCGCGGCCAGCAGACCGAGCACCTCCACCGCCTCGGACGTCAGGGGCTCCCCGGCCCAGCCCCACAGCAGCGTCCGCAGCTTGTCGTCCGCGTTGAACGTGACGCCGTGGTCGATGCCGTACAGCCGACCGCCGGGCGCGGGCAGCAGATGCCCGCCCTTCCGGTCACCGTTGTTGATCACCGCGTCGAGGACCGCCAGCCGCCGCAGCCGCGGGTCGTCCGCGTGCACCAGCAGCGCCGTCCGGCCCTCCCCCACCTCGGCGAAGCCCACGGCCTTCCAGCCCTCCCCGGGCTCCTCGGACTCGACGAGCGCGAGCAGCGACGGCTCCGCCCCGCCCCCGGGGGGTTCGATCCACAGCTGGCACATGCCCCGGCCGTAGGGTCCGTCGCGCAGCACCGTGGGCGGCACGAGTCCCCACCCGGTCGCCTCGGAGACCTCGTAGGCGGCCACCTCGCGCTGGGCGAGCGTCCCGTCGGGGAAGTCCCAGAGCGGCTGCTCCCCGGCGACGGGCTTGTAGACGCAGGTACGCTCCTCGCCCTCGTACGCGACCGTGCAGTGGAGCACCGCGTTGGACGCGCCGCGGACCTGTCCCAGGACCGTGAGCCGCCCCTCGGTGAGCAGGGTGAGCAGCTCGGTGTCCGTCAGGCCCCGCGACGGTATCCGTTCTGGCGCGGGCATACGTGTCCTTCCGGATCGAGCGGCAGACTGCACAGCGGGCACGGCGGGCGGCCGGCGTTCACGACGTCCAGCGCCCGCTTGGCGAAGGCGCGCGCCTGGGCGCCGCTGAGCCGGACGCGCAGCATCGGCGGTCCGTTCTCCTCGTCCTGCAGAAGCCGTTCCTCGGCCTCCGCGAGGTCGTCCTCGGAGTCGGCGTCCAGTTCGACGAGGGCCTGCGCCTCGACGATCATGCGCTGCTCCTCACCGTCCCAGGCCAGCGCCATCGTGCCGACCCGGAACTCCTCCTCGACGGGTGCGTCCAGGGGTGCGGTGTCGGCGACGTCCGTGGGGGCCACGGCGGGCACCGGCGAGTTGCCGCCGGTCCGCCGTACGACCTCGTCGAGCAGTTCGTCGATCCGCTCGGCCAGGGCGGCTACCTGGGTCTTCTCCAGCGCCACGCTGGTGACCCGGCCGCTCGACGACGCCTGGAGGAAAAACGTACGGCGGCCAGGCAGCCCGACCGTACCGGCCACGAACCGGTCCGGCGGGTCGTAGAGGAACACCTGACGGGACACGTCCTGTCTCCCTTGAGAATTGACGGCGGATGAGGGGCGCCTATGGCGCGTCCACCCTACTGTGCGGAGCGATCACGGCGCCCCCGCGCCGCCCCCGACCGCCGCGTCCGCCGGACCGTCTCCGGCGGGGGACGCCGAGGCGTCGGCCCCGGCGGTCCGTTCGCGCGGTGCCAGCGGGGCCAGGTCGCCGGTGTCACCGAGCCTGAGGAGGAAGGGGCGCAGCCGTGTGTAGCGGATCGCCGTGACCGAGCAGGGGTCGGCGTGGATGCGCTGGAACAGGTCCAGATGCATGCCGAGCGCGTCGGCGACGAGTGCCTTGATGATGTCGCCGTGCGAGCACATCACATACGTCGCGTCATCGCCGTGCTCCGCCTCGATGCGGGCGTTCCAGTCCCGTACGGCATCCACGGCGCGGGCCTGCATGGCCCGCATGGACTCACCGCCGGGGAACGCCGCCGCGGAGGGGTGCTGCTGCACGACGGTCATCAGCGGCTCGTCGGAGAGCTCCGCGAGCTTGCGCCCCGACCAGTCCCCGTAGTCGCACTCGCTGATCCGCTCCTCGGTGTGCAGGGGAAGGCCGGGGCGGGCGTCGAGCAGCGGCTGGAGCGTCTGGCGGCAGCGCTCCAGGGGACTGCAGACGGCGGCGGCGAGCGTGAGCGCGGACATCCGTCCGGGGAGTGCGGCGGCCTGCTCGGCACCGCGTTCGTCGAGGGAGACACCGGGGGTGCGGCCCGCGAGCACTCCGGCTGTGTTGGCGGTGGAGCGTCCGTGGCGTACGAGGATCAGCGTGGGCATACGGGCCAGGGTAGATGGCCGGTCAAAGGTGCGCAGCGGGCGGCGGCAGGGAAGAATGCCCGCCGTGATCGTGGACGGTGCCAACTACGTTGTGGCCCATAACCAGGAAGTATGTCCCGAATGATCGTGGACTGTGCCATCTATCGAGATGGGCGCCGTACCGACGGCCCCGCCGACTTCTCCGACGCGCTCGACGAGGCGCGGGCCACCGGGGACGCCTTCCTCTGGATCGGGCTGCACGAGCCGACCGAGAAGGAGTTCGACCTGGTCAGGCACGAGTTCGGGCTGCACCCGCTGGCGGTGGAGGACGCGCTGAGCGCGCACCAGCGGCCCAAGCTGGAGGTGTACGACGACTCGCTGTTCGCGGTCATCAAGCCGATCGTCTACGAACCCGAGAGCGACACGGTCAGCGCCGATGAGCTGATGGTCTTCATGGGCGACTCGTTCGTGGTGACGGTCCGGCACGGCGAGGGCGCTCCGCTGGCGGCCGTCCGCCGCCGTCTGGAGGCCGAGCCCGAGGTGCTCAAGCACGGCCCCACGGCGGTGCTGTACGCGGTCAGCGACGCGGTCGTGGACCACTACATCGATGTCGCGGCCGAACTCCAGGTCGACCTGGAGGAGCTGGAGACCCAGGTGTTCGCACCGAGCGGAACCGGCAACTCCAAGAACACCGCGGCCGAGATCTACACGTTCAAGCGCCAGGTGCTGGAGTTCCGCCGGGCGAGCGGCCCCCTGGCGGTGCCGATGTCTCGGCTGGCCGGCGCGGGGGTGCCGTTCGTCCACGAACACTCCCAGCCGTTCTTCCGCGATGTCGCCGACCACCTGACGCGCGCCAACGAGCAGGTGGAGGGCCTGGACCGGCTCCTCTCGGACATCCTGTCGGCGCACCTGGCGCAGATGGGCGTGCGGCAGAACGACGACATGCGCAAGATCTCCGCCTGGGCCGCCATGGCCGCCGTCCCGACGATGGTGGCGGGCATCTACGGCATGAACTTCGACCACATGCCGGAGCTGCACTGGGCGTGGACCTATCCGGTGGTGGTCGGCCTGATGGCCTGCGCGGTGATCGGCCTGTACCGCCAGTTCAAGCGGCGCGGCTGGCTCTGAGCGGCGCGGTCGGGCGGCCGGCCCTCGGCGGCCGGCTGCGGTCCGGGAGCCGGATCGGAGGGGGCGGGGCCCGCCGGGCTCACGCGTACTCGGCCTCGGCGACCGCCGGGCCGCCCAGCGCGTCACGCCGCTCGGGCGGTGCCAGGCTCACCATGCGCCGCCAGCCGACGAGACGCTCGTACGCGTACATCGCGTGGATGCCCGCCGCCAGCACGGCGGCCTTGGCACGGGGCCAGCGCAGCACCTCGCCCATGTGCGCCATCACCGCGAGGCTGACGTCGCGGTAGACGCGGATCTCGGCCAGCGCGCACTCCCGCAGGGTGCGCTGGATCGTACGGCCGTGTCCGGCGCGGGCGAAGCGGAGCAGTTCCTCGTGGCAGTACGCGAGGTGGTTGTCCTCGTCGTTGGAGATCATCCTCACCGCGCGTCCGATGTCGGGGTGGTCGGCGAAGTATCTGCACAGCAGCCGCATCTGCTCCGAGGCCCGCTGCTCGGTGACCCTGCTGTGGGCCAGATAGGTGATGATGTCGCGCTCGGAGAGCGGCTCCTCCCGCTTGAGCCGGCCGTGCGCGAGGCCGATGCCGTTGCTCTCCAGCAGCATCGTGTAGTCGGTCTCCCCCGGGACCTCCACGGGCCGCAGCCCGCGCTTCTTCAGCAGCGCGTTGAAGATCCGGCCGTGCTTGTCCTCGTCGGCGCCGTGCCGGACGATCCTGGGAGCCAGTTCCCGCTGGCTCTCGGGGACGAGAGCGGCGATCCGGCCGTTCTCCCAGCCGCCCTGGGACTCCCCGCTGGCGGCGATGGAACAGAAGAGCCGGAAGGACTCGTCGTCGTCGAGGATCTCCTGGAACAGGCTTTTTGCCGAGAGCATCAATGCCACCTCCGTACGGGTGTCCGCAGAGGCAAAGTCAAGTGCGGTACGCGACGCTCGGCAACCGGAGAAGGGCGCGGCAGGGAGGCGACGCGCCGCGTAACCGCCGGCCGCGCGGCGCGTTGTTCCGTGTGACGGCCGTGGCGGGGTCGACCCCGAGCCCCCACCACGGCCGTAGCGCTGCCCGGGGCTCCCGGGCCGCCTCCCGGGCGCCCCCGCGGTGCTCAGGCGAGGCCGGAGCGCTCCAGGGCGTCCGTGCCGGCGCGCAGGGCGGAGATCCGCTCGTCGAGGGTGAAGCCGGCCGGGGCGAGGGTGAGGGTGGTGACCCCGGCGGCGGCGTACGCCTGCATCCGCTCGGCGATCCGCTCCACCGGCCCGAGCAGCGTGGTCTGGTCGATGAGCCGGTGCGGTACGGCGGCGGCGGCGCCGCTCTTGTCGCCGGACAGGTACCTGTCCTGGATCTCGGCGGCTTCCTTCTCGTACCCCATGCGCCGGGCGAGCTTGTTGTAGAAGTTCTGCTCGCGGCTGCCCATGCCGCCGACGTAGAGCGCGGTGTAGGGGCGGAACATGTCGGCCAGGCCGTTGATGTCGTCGCCGACGGCCAGCGGCAGGGTGGGGCACACGTCGAAGCCGTCCATGGTCTTCCCGGCCTTCTCGCGGCCCGCCCGCAGATGCCGCACCGCGGTGTCCTCCAGGTGGTCGGCGGACGGGAAGATCAGCAGGGCGCCGTCGGCGATCTCGCCGGTCTGCTCCAGGTTCTTCGGTCCGATGGCCGCGATGTAGAGCGGGATGTGCTCGCGCTGCGGGTGGACGGTGAGCTTGAGCGGCTTGCCCGGACCGTCCGGCAGCGGCAGCGTCCAGTGCCGGCCCTCGTGGCTGAGACGCTCGCGGGACATCGCCTTGCGGACGATCTCGACGTACTCACGGGTGCGGGCCAGCGGCTTGTCGAACTTGACGCCGTACCAGCCCTCGGAGACCTGCGGGCCCGACACCCCGAGGCCGAGCCGGAAGCGTCCGCCGGAGAGGGAGTCGAGGGTGGCCGCGGTCATCGCCGTCATGGCGGGCTGACGGGCCGGGATCTGCAGGATCGCGGAGCCGACGTCGATGGACTCCGTCTGCGCGGCGACCCAGGCCAGGACGGTGGGTGCGTCGGAGCCGTAGGCCTCGGCGGCCCAGCACACGTCGTAACCGAGCCGGTCGGCCTCCTGGGCGACGGCGAGGTTGTCGCCGTCCATGCCCGCGCCCCAGTAACCGAGATTGATGCCGAGCCGCATAGCCGCTCCCCTTACTGATCAGTAACGTCCCTGTGGTCCGGACTCTAGCGCGCGTCACGGCGTTCCGGCAGGCTCGGTGGCCCATCGGTTGTCCACAGGCCTCCACTCCGTGGGGCCATGGCCAGTAATCTCAGCGCCCATGGAGCAGAGGCAACTCGGCCGTACCGGCCTACGCGTGTCCCGGATCGGGCTCGGCACCCTCACCTGGGGCCGGGACACCGACGAGCACGACGCCGCCGACCAGCTGAAGGCCTTCTGGGACGCGGGCGGCACCCTGGTCGACACCGCCGATGTGTACGGGGGCGGGGAGGCCGAGTATCTGCTCGGGCAGCTCGTGGACACCCTCGTGCCCCGGCAGGATCTGGTCATAGCGACGAAGGCGGGCAGCGTCCCCGATCCCTACCGCCGCTTCGACGGATCGCGCGGCCATCTGCTGGCAGCGCTGGACGCCTCGCTGGAGCGGCTCGGCACGGACTACGTGGACCTGTGGCAGGTCCACGCCTTCGATCCGGCGACCCCGCTGGAGGAGACCCTGCAGGCGGTGGACCTGGCGGTGTCGTCCGGCCGCGTCCGGTACGCGGGAGTGTCGAACTTCTGCGGCTGGCAGCTGGCCAAGGCGGCCACCTGGCAGCTCGCCTCACCCGGCGTGCGCACCCGGCTGGCCAGCACGCAGATGGAGTACTCACTGCTCCAGCGCGGCATCGAGCGGGAGGTGCTGCCGGCCGCGCTGGACCTCGGGGTGGGCCTGCTGCCCTCGTCCCCGCTGGGCCGCGGCGTGCTGACCGGGAAATACCGGCTGGGCACCCCGTCCGGCTCCCGGGGCGCCTCCGATCAGCTGGCCCCCTTCGTCGAGCCCTATCTCGACGACGCGGCGAGCCGGATCGTCGACGCGGTGGCGACGGCGGCGGACGGCCTGGCCACGACGGCGCTCCAGGTGGCGCTGGCCTGGGTCCGGGACCGGCCCGGGGTGGCGGCCCCGATCATCGGCGCGCGCAACGCGCAGCAGCTCAGAGAGGCTTTGTCAGTGGAGGCGCTTAGTCTTCCTGACGAGATCTGCCAGGCGCTCGACGATGTGTCGGCGCCCGTGCACCGCTATCCCGACCAGGACTGGAGCACTCTGTGACTGCGCTTCCCCGGGGGGAAACCCCAGGCCCCTCGGCCGAGGACGGCCCGCCGGAGCCGGACGCCCCCGACACGCCGGACGGGGCGACGGGCGACGGTCCGGAAGCCGCCGCGGACGGAAGTGCTGAGGGCGACGGCGACGACGGGACCGCCTCCGAAGCCGTGCCGGAGTCCGGCGGACCCGAGGCACAGGCCCCGGACGGCCTGACGGCCGAGGGGACCGCCGACAAGACGGCCGACGGGACGGCCGGGGAGACGGCCGGCGCGGCGGAAGCCGCCGCGCGCTCCGAGGCGGAGGCCGAGCTCGCCGCCCAGCGCGAACTGCGGGAGCGGATCGAGAAGCGCAAGGCCGACAAGGCCGGACCCATCCCGGCCGGTACGAAGCTCAGCGGCACCGCCGCCGATCTCCTCGCGGCCGTCCGGGCCGTCGAGAGCGGCGACAAGGCCGGCACCGCGTTCTTCGACTCCCCCGCGAGCGCCCCCGCCCCCCGCCGCGCCGCCCCCGCCACCACGCAGCCCGACGCGCCGCGCCCCCGGCCGTCCGGGCCGGCCCCCGCGGCACCCGGCGCCTCGCCCGGGGCGGCCACCTCGGTGCGGGCGCTGCTGGCCGAGGGCGGGGCTCCCGAGGCGCTGGCCCGTCCGGCCGCCGAAGCGCTGGGCGAGCAGGCCGCCGAGGCCCTGCGCGAGGACCCGTGGCGGCTGCTCGCCGTCCCCGGGGTGGGCCCGGAGCAGGCGGACGGGTTCGCGCGGGCGCTGCTGGGCGCCGGATGCGGCCCGGACGACGAACGCAGGACGGCGGCACTGGTCGGCTGGCTGCTGGAGCGGGCGGCCCGCCAGGGCCACACGGCGCTGGATGCCTCGGACGTCCGGGCGGCGCTCGCCGAGCGCGCGGTGAGCGACCCCGAAGCGGCCGTGGAGCACGCCGTCGCCGAGGGCGTCGTGCTGGTCTTCCAGGACGGACTGGACGCGGCGGAGGCCGCGGACGAGCCCGGCCCCGAGGACGGGGAGGACACGGAGGGCGACGGCGAGAGCCTCGCGGACCGGCAGGACGGCGCCGGTCAGGCTCCGGAGCCGGTCCAGGTGCTGCTGGGCCTCGACCGGTACGCACTGGCCGAGGAGAGCCTCGCCGACGGTCTGGCGCGGCTGGTCAACGCCTGCGAGAAGACCGCCGACTGGTCCGCCGCCGCGGCTGCCGCCCCGTCCCCGTCGGCGGCCGAGCTGATCCGTACGGCCGCCACCGGCGGACTGGTCACCCACAGCGGTGGCGAGGCGGCCCGCGCCGAACCGGCCGCCCTGATCGCGGCGGCCCGGGGCCTGGGGCTGCGCGCCCTCGGCGCCACCCACAGCGAGGACGGCCGCGACAGGCTGGCCCGGTCGGTGGGCGACCCGCGGTCGGCGGTCACCGTCGCCGGGCTGCTCACCGGCGCCGAGGGCCCCGGGCGGGACGAGGACGGCGCGCTGGCCCTGGATCTGCTGGTCGTGCTGGACGCCCCGCAGCTGGACGTGGAGGCGGCGGCGATCCTGGTGGAGTCCCTCGCGGACGGCACCCGGCTGGTGCTGAGCGGCGACCCCGGTGTGCTGGGTTCGGCGGGCGCGGGCCGGGTGTTCGCGGATGTGCTGGCCGCGCGGGCGTGCCCGCAGGTCGTGTCCCGTACACCGGACCCGGGCCCGGTCGGCGAGCTGGTCTCCGGCATCGGCATCGGTGAGCTGAACCAGGTCGAGGCACCGGGCAAGGAGGTGGTGATCGTCCCCGTGCGCGATGCGGGCGAGGCGGTCCACCGCACCGTTCAGCTGGTCGCCGACTCGGTTCCGCGAGCCTTCGGCATCGCCTCCGCCGAGACGCAGGTGATCACCGTCGGGCATGGCGGCTCGGCGGGCACCCGGACGCTGAACGCCGCGCTTAAGCAGCGGCTGAACCCCGGCCCCGGCCGGTTCGGCGGCTTCGATCCCGGCGACCGCGTCGTCCATGTCCCCGCACCCGGCCGGACCGTGCCCGGGGTGGTGCTCTCGGCCGACGCCGAGGGACTGCGCCTGGACTGCGCGGGCGTCCCCGTCGTCGTACCCCAGGACCGGGTGGAGTCGGCCGTGCGGCACGGCTGGGCTCTCAGCGCCCACCAGGCGGCCGGGATGCGCTGGCCCGCAGCGGTCGTCGTGCTGCCCGGCGACGCCGCGCAGGGGCTCAGCCGCCCCTGGGTGTACACCGCCTTCAGCCGCGGGGAGCGGCATCTGTCCGTCGTGCACGGCGTGGACCAGGCGCTCGCGCACGCGGTCGCCCGGATCCCCGCCCAGGAGCGGACAACGCGGCTGCGCCCCCTGCTGGAGGCTCTGCCGACCCCTGGCGCCGAGTCCTGAGGACTGTCCCGGCAGCACTGTGGCCCCCGGCGCACCGGGGGCCACGGCCGGCGGGCACTCACCGGGTGTTCAGGAGGTGCCTGCCGTCAGGTCGTCCAGGTCCTCGTCCAGCTCCTCCTCGTCGAAGACCGAGCTCACGTCGAACCGGCACACCACGAGCTGGGGATCGGCGTGGTCGAACGGTGCCCCGAGCCATTCGCCCGGCTCGGGCGGCACGTCGGCGGCCGTGACCCAGAGCGTGGAGTCGCCTTCCTCCAGGCCGAACTCCTTGTGCCGGGAGGCGATCTCGTCCGGTTCGTACTCACCGAAGAGCACGCCGAGCGCGGCATGGACGCTGGTGCCGACGACAGGGCCGTTCCCCGTGCCCAGGTCGTCCGATTCCAGATCTGCGAGGCGCTGTGCCTGAGCGAGCAGTCGCGGGGGTTCCACGACTGTGTAGTCACGCCGGATCAGCACGCTCAGCGCGCCGGGCTCCCCGGGACCGGCGTAGGGCGGCAGGGAGTCGTCCGCCCCGGGGATCTCGAAGGGGGTGACCTCGTCGTAGCGGTGGTAGAGGAGTTCGTCGTAGACCTCGGCCGCGGCGGCCAGTTCATTGAACGCGTCATAGACGGCGGGGTCGTCGTCCCCAGTACGGCGTTCGACCGCGTCGAGGTGATGGTCGAGCGCGGCTTTGACCGCTTCGGCGGCGGCACGTACCTCGGCAGCGGTGGGCTGCACAGCATCAGACATAGAGCAGACGCTATCCGTACCGGGGCTGTGCCCGCACAATAGATGCGATGCCGGAATACGAATTTATCGACGTGTACGTGCCGCGCGGGGTGTCCCGCAACGATGCGGCCCGACTGCTGACCGACCACGCCGAGTACGGGCACTGGGAGTTGGACCGCCTGACCCTGCGCCTCGACGGCAGCCGCAGAGTGCGGCTGCGCAGACGGATCATCCGTCAGATACGGGCCACTTGGTGACACGGAGCGGGCCCCGCGGATAGGGGGCCCGCTCCGTGTCACCGTACGGTCCGCGACCGTCACCGAGCCGCTACGCCGCGCTCCGGGAGCGGCGGTACAGCACGGATCCGACACCGGCCAGAAGCAGACCCGCGCCCGCCGGGATCAGCAGGTCGAGCCCGCCGCCACCGGTCTGTGCGAGCTGCTCGCCGGGGTGGTTCTGCGCCTGCGGAGCGTTGGGCTCGGGCGGGCTGTTCACCGGCGGGGTGAGGGGCGTCTCCGGTGTGACGGGCACCTCCGGCCGCGGCGGGGTGATCCCGGCGCCGTTGCCACAGCTGTTGCCGAAGGTGGGGTTGAGGAGCCCGCCGATGGTGACGCTGTTGCCGCAGGCGTTCACGGGGATGTCGATCGGCACCGCGACGTTGTTGCCGGACAGGAGTCCGGGGGACCCCTGCGCCGTGCCCTCCGCCGAGGCGCCGGGGGCACGGTGCTTCCCACCGCCGGTCCCGCTACCCGCCGTCCCGGCGTCACCGCCCGGCGCCTGCGCGGTGGTACCGCCCGCCGCCGCGTGGTTGCCCGAGCCGCCGCTGTCGGCCGCACCGGCGTGCGACGCGGTCCCCGACGTCCCGTTCTCGCAGTCGTTGCCGAACGTCGGGTTCAGCAGTCCGCCCACGTTCACGGAGTTCCCGCACAGATTGACCGGCACCTCGACCGGAATCTGGACCGAATTCCCGGACAGTACCCCCGGGGAATTGATCGCCGCGCCGTTCGCCCCGGCGTCGGCGTGTGCGTAGCCACCACTGAGCGCGAGCACTCCGCCCGCTGCCGCGATGGTGATCAGGCCTTTACGAGTGACCTGTCGCATAGGTTCGTTTCCTGCCTTCTGCCTTTCGAAATACCCCCGGACACGACCGTGCGAGGGCCGAATGCCGAGCGGCCCCGGAGTGCATGGCACGCACTCCGGGACCGGCCGGGCTCAAACCCTTACGGGTTGACGCACAACGTCACGCGTTGACGCAGGTGTTGCCGAAGGCGGGGTTCAGCAGGCCGATCACGGAGATCGTGTTGCCGCACACGTTGATCGGCACGTGGACCGGAACCTGGACGACGTTGCCCGAGAGCACGCCGGGGCTGCCGACAGCGGCACCCTGGGCACCGGCGTCGGCGGCAGCCATGCCCGCACCCGCGAGCACCAGACCACCGGTAGCAGCCGCGATTGCGACGACCTTCTTGATCATTATTCCTCCTCGTTGGAAATGCGGTCCCAGCCGCGGACCGCATCCCTTGTAACGAGGAGTGGTTAACGGGGCTACGAGTGGGCAACCCGTTTCACTCTTTCCGGTCACATACGCACAGACAGGCGAATACGTACCGGGGCTTCAGCAGTTGTCGATGAACCGGTCGAGCACCCGCACGCCGAACTGCAGACCGTCGACCGGCACCCGCTCGTCCACTCCGTGGAACATCCCGGCGAAGTCGAGCTCCGGCGGCAGCTTCAGCGGGGCGAAACCGAACCCCCGGATACCCAGGTCGTCGAAGGACTTGGCGTCGGTGCCTGCCGAGAGCATGTAGGGAACGGCCCGCGCGATCGGGTCCTCGGCGACCAGCGCCGTCTGCATCGCGTCGACGAGGGCACCGTCGAACGTGGTCTCCAGGGCCTTGTCCGCGTGCACGTCCTCGCGCTTCACGTTCGGGCCGAGAATCCGGTCCAGGTCGGCCAGGAACTCCTCCTCGTACCCCGGCAGGAACCGGCCGTCCACATGGGCGGTCGCCTGTCCCGGAATGACGTTGACCTTGTAGCCCGCGCCGAGCTGGGTCGGGTTCGCGGTGTTCTGCAGCGAGGCGCCGATGAGCTTGGAGATACCGCCCAGCTTGGCGAGCGTCTCCTCCATGTTCTCGGGGTCCAGCTCCGTGCCCAGGGCGTCCGAGAGCTCGTCGAGGAAGTGCCGCAGCGTCTTGGTCACCCGCACCGGGAACTTGTGCCGGCCCAGCCGCCCGACGGCCTCGGACAGCTCGGTGATGGCGTTGTCCTTGTGGATCATCGAGCCGTGGCCGGCGGTGCCGTCCACGGTCAGCTTCATCCAGTGCATGCCCTTCTGGGCGGTCTCGACGAGGTAGAGCCGCAGCTTCTCGTTGACGGTGAAGGAGAACCCGCCGACCTCGCTGATCGCCTCGTTGACCCCCTCGAACAGCCCGGGGTGGTTGTCGACCAGGTAACGGGCGCCGTAGGTGCCGCCCGCCTCCTCGTCCGCGACGAAGGCCAGCACGATGTCGCGCGGGGGCTTGCGGCCGCTGCGCATGCGGTCACGGACGACCGCGAGGGTCATGGCGTCCATGTCCTTCATGTCGACGGCACCCCGGCCCCACACACAGCCGTCCGCGATCTCCCCCGAGAACGGGTCATGGGTCCAGTCGGCCGCGTTGGCCGGGACGACATCGGTGTGCCCGTGGATGAGCAGCGCGGGCCTCGACGGGTCCTCGCCCTCGATCCGGGCCACGGTGGAGGCACGGCCCTTGTGGGACTCGAAGATCTGCGGTTCGAGCCCGACCTCGGCGAGCTTCTCCGCGACGTACTCGGCGGCGAGCCGCTCACCGGGGCCCGAGTGGTCGCCGTAGTTGCTGGTGTCGATCCGGATCAGCTCACGGCAGAGGTCCACGACCTCGTCCTCGCCGGATACGGTCCGGGCCACGTTGGTCTCGCTCACACTGCTTCCTTCCGCTGTCGCTGTGGTGCTCCCTCTCATCCTCCCGCGCCCGCCCCGCGCACCCAAGGGCACCCACCCCCCGTCATGCGCCGTTCACGCCTGCCGGTGCGTGATCGAGCACCCCCGATTGTTTGCTATGGTTTTCCACGTCGGAACGGGCCGGGCCCGCGAGACAGACACCTTGTCCGGGTGGCGGAATGGCAGACGCGCTAGCTTGAGGTGCTAGTGCCCTTTATCGGGCGTGGGGGTTCAAGTCCCCCCTCGGACACCACGCAGTACACCGTAGTGGCCTTCATCGTGAACGCGATGGAGGCCATTTCGCGCTGTGCGTCCGGGCGCACGGCGACGCCTCGCGCACCGCCGCCCGCAGGGAGGACGCCCGTATGCCCCGTACGACCGCCGACAGCCGGTACCGCGCTCCCGCTGCCGCCCCGTCCGGCGTCCGCCGGTGAGGGGGCGCGGGAGGCCGCCCGCCGCACCGCTGCCGCAGCGGAACGGGGTCGATGCCGTGCGGGTGCGGCTGCCGGAGGACGCCGATGGCTCCTGGGCCACCGTCCGGGACCATCTGCTGGAGCGGTTCGCGGGGGCGATCGGGGCGGGGAGGGTGGCCGCGATGCTCGACGAGGGCAGGTTCGTGGGCGCGGACGGCGGTGCGGTGGGCGGCGACGAGCCGTACACCGCCGGGCGCCTGATCTGGTTCCACCGGGACTTCGCGCCGGAGGAGCCGGTGCCCTTCCCCGTCGGTGTCGTGTACCGCGACGAACACCTCGTCATCGCCGACAAGCCGCACTTCCTGGCCACCACTCCCCGCGGCCGGCACATCACCGAGACCGCGGTGGCCCGGCTGCGCCGCGAGCTGGACCTGCCCGCGCTGCAGCCCGCCCACCGGCTGGACCGGCTGACCGCGGGGCTGGTGCTCCTGGTCGTGCGGCCCGGGGAGCGGGGCGCGTACCAGACGCTGTTCCGGGACCGGCTCGTGCGCAAGGAGTACGAGGCGGTGGCCCCCTACGATCCGTCGCTCGGCCTCCCCCGCACCGTACGGAGCCGGATCGTCAAGGAGCGGGGGGTGCTCGCCGCCCGGGAGGAACCGGGCCCGGCGAACAGCGAGAGCCGGATCGAGCTGCTGGGGCACCGGGGCGGGCTGGGCCGCTACCGGCTGCTGCCCGCCACCGGACGGACCCATCAGCTGCGGGTCCATATGAACGGCCTGGGTCTCCCGCTCGTGCACGATCCGCTCTACCCGGTGGTGGTGCCGGAGCGCACACCGGAGGACTGGGCGCGTCCGCTCCAGCTGCTCGCCAGGACGCTGGAGTTCACCGACCCGGTCACGGGAGAACCGCGCCGCTTCGAGAGCGGGCTGCGGCTCTCCGCGTGGCCGGAGCAGTGAACGAGGCGGTGAACGGAGCGGTGCACTGCCCGGTGCACGGCGGGGTCAGTGGCCGCGGGCGATCCACTCGTCCAGGTGCGGGGACTCCGCGCCGATGGTGGTGGAGCCGCCGTGTCCGGTACGGACGGTGGTCTCCGCGGGCAGGGCGAACAGCCGGTCCCTGATCGAGTCCACGATCGTCGGGAAGTGGGAGAACGAACGGCCGGTGGCGCCGGGCCCGCCCTGGAAGAGGGTGTCACCGGTGAAGACGGTGGCGAGCCCGGGGGCGTACAGACAGACCGCGCCCGGGGCGTGGCCCGGGGTGTGCAGGACCTTCAGGACCGTACCGGCGATCTCCAGCTCCTGGCCGTCGGCCAGTTCGCCGTCGGGTGCGCGGTCCGGGTGGGTCTGCTTCCACAGGGGCAGGTCGTCCGGGTGCAGCAGGACCGGTGCGCCGGTGGCGGCGGCGAGGGCCGGGGCCGCGTCGATGTGGTCGTTGTGCGCGTGTGTGCAGATGACCGCGCGCAGCGTACGGCCGCCGAGCGCGGACAGGATGGCGTCGGCGTCGTGGGCGGCGTCGATGACGACCGCCTCGGTGTCGTCGCCGACGATCCAGACGTTGTTGTCGACGTCCCACTCGCCGCCGTCGAGGGCGAAGGTGCCGGAGGTGACGAGGTGGTCGATGCGGGCGGTCATCAGAAGACCACCACCGAGCGCAGGACGTCCCCGTCGTGCATGCGGGCGAAGGCCTGCTCGATGTCGCCGAGCCCGATGGTCTCGGTGACGAACGCGCCGAGGTCGATGCGGCCCTGCTGGTGCAGGTCGATCAGCATGGGGAAGTCGCGCGAGGGCAGGCAGTCGCCGTACCAGGAGGACTTCAGGGAGCCTCCGCGTCCGAAGACGTCGATGAGCGGCAGTTCGAGCTGCATCTCCGGGGTCGGAACGCCGACCAGGACGACCGTGCCGGCCAGGTCGCGGGCGTAGAAGGCCTGCTTGTACGTCTCCGGGCGGCCGACCGCCTCGATGACGACGTCGGCGCCGTTGCCGCCGGTCAGCGCGCGGATCGCCTCGACCGGGTCGGTGGCACGGGAGTTGACGGTGTGCGTGGCACCCATCTTCTTCGCCGTCTCCAGCTTGCGGTCGTCGATGTCCACGGCGATGATCCTCGCCGCGCCCGCCAGCCGGGCACCGGCGATGGCCGCGTCCCCGACGCCGCCGCAGCCGATGACGGCGACCGAGTCGCCGCGGCCGACCTCGCCGGTGTTGATGGCGGCGCCGATGCCCGCCATGACACCGCAGCCGAGCAGTCCGGCGACGGCCGGGGACACCTCGGGGTCGACCTTGGTGCACTGGCCCGCGGCGACCAGGGTCTTCTCGGCGAACGCGCCGATGCCGAGGGCGGGCGACAGCTCGGTGCCGTCCAGCAGGGTCATCCTCTGCTTCGCGTTGTGGGTGTCGAAGCAGTACCAGGGCCGGCCGCGCAGACAGGCACGGCACTGTCCGCACACCGCGCGCCAGTTCAGGATGACGAAGTCGCCCGGCTCGACGTCCGTGACCCCGTCGCCGACGGACTCCACGACGCCCGCGGCCTCGTGCCCCAGCAGGAACGGGAAGTCGTCGTTGATGCCGCCCTGCTTGTAGTGCAGGTCGGTGTGGCAGACACCGCACGCCTGGATCTTCACCACGGCCTCACCGGGACCGGGGTCCGGGATCACGATCGTCTCGACCCGCACCGGCTCGTTCCTGCCCGGTGCGATGACCCCTTGCACCTGCTGCGCCATACCGTGGACTCCCTGTTTCCGAATGAGGCTCTTGTGAGGATTGATCACGGACAACCGTACGCCTCATGAAGTGCGGCGGCGGCCCCGCGGAGCATCACGTCCGCGGGGCCGCCCGGTCACGCCGTCGAAGGTCCGTCCTCCGCGTCGTGGACCTTCCGGCCGCCCACATAGGTGTGCAGTACACGGGTCGCGCCGATCTCGTCGGCCGGGCCGGCGTACGGGTCGCGGTCCAGGACGACCAGGTCGGCGAGGGCCCCGGCGCGGAGCGATCCGGTGTCGTCGAGGTGGTTCACATGGGCGGATCCCGCCGTGTACGCCGCGATGGCGGAGGTGAGCGTGATGCGCTGGCCGGGGAGGAAGGCGGGGCCTTCGCCACCCGGTGTGATCCGGTTGACGGCCGTGTGGATGCCGTGGAGCGGATCGGCGCTGCTGACCGGCCAGTCGCTGCCCGCCGCGACGGTGGCGCCCGCGCTCAGGAGCGCGCCGAACGGATATTGCAGGGCGGCCCTCTCGGGGCCGAGGAAGGGGATGGTCAGCTCGTCCATCTGCGGTTCGTGCGCGGCCCAGAGGGGCTGGATGTTGGCCGTGGCGCCGAGTTCCCGGAAGCGGGGGATGTCGTCCGGGTGGACGACCTGGAGGTGGGCGAGGTGGGGGCGGGTGTCGCGGCGTCCGTTGGCGGCGCGGGCGGCCTCGACCGCGTCCAGGGCCTCGCGTACGGCGCGGTCGCCGAGCGCGTGGAAGTGGGCCTGGAAGCCGAGGGCGTCGAGTTCGGTGACGTATCCGCGCAGTGCCACGGGGTCGATGAAGCTGGTGCCGCTGTTCGCGGTGGCGCAGCCGCAGGCGTCGAGGTACGGGGTGAGGAGCGCGGCCGTCCCGGTCTCGGCGACCCCGTCCTGCATGATCTTCACGGAGCCGGCCCGGAACCGGCCGGCGCTCAGCTCCGCGCGTCTGGCGACCAGTTCGGGGATCTGCTCGGCGCCCCGCTCGCGGTCCCACCACAGGGCGCCGGCGACCCGGGCGGTGAGCGACCCGTCCCGCGCGGCGGTGAGATAGGCGTCGGCGGCGTCGTCCATCGAGCCGTAGGAGCCGATGATGGCGTCCTGCCAGGCGGTGATGCCGTATCCGTGGAGGATCCGCTGGGCCCGCAGCAGCGCGGCGAGCCGGTCGGCGGGGGTGGAGCGCGGGGTGAGACGGGCGACCAGGTCCATGGCGCCCTCCTGGAGCAGCCCGGTGGGCTCGCCCCGACCGTCGCGCTCGATGCGTCCGTCGGCCGGTTCGGGGCTGTCCCGGGTGATGCCGGCGAGTTCCAGGGCGCGGGAGTTGACCCAGGCGCCGTGGTGGTCGCGGTTGACCAGGTGGACGGGGCGGTCGGGTACGACCGCGTCGAGCAGGTCCCTGGTCGGTGCCCCTCCCTCGAAGGCGTCCATGGACCAGCCTCCGCCGGTGATCCATTCCTGTTCGGGCAGCCGGTCGGCGTAGGCGCGTACCGCGGCGATGGTGTCCGCCGCCGTACGGGTGTCCGTGAGATCGCACTGCGCGAGTTCCAGTCCGGCGGTGACCGGGTGGATGTGGGCGTCCTGGAAGCCGGGGACGAGCAGGCGTCCGGCGAGATCGACGACCTCGGTCCGGGGGCCGATGAGCTCACGGACCTCGTCGTGGCCGACCGCGGTGATCCGGTCGCCGGTGACGGCGAGGGTGGTGGCGCGGGTGCGGGCCGGGTCCATCGTGAGGACGGGGCCGCCGGTGAGGACGAGATCGGCGGGTGTGTGGCGCATGGGTGGTTCCGTTTCGGTCCGTCGGGGTGCGGGGTGGGGTGCGCGGTGGGGTGCGGTGCGGCGTCAGGCAGCTTCCACGACGGCCGGAGGGACGGAGCGGCCGGTGACGAAGTACGGGGACTTCCTTACCCACTTGGCCCAGGCCGCCGCGATCACGCCGGTCAGCACCATGACCGCCGGGCACAGGAGCATGAACCAGCCGTTGTCCGGGCTGACCTCGAAGTGATCGGCGGAGGTGTAGAAGGTCCAGCTCAGATAGCCGCCGAGACCGAGCAGCACGGCGGCGCTCAGGACGGGGAGAACGACCGCCCGCAGCGCCTCCGGCCGGCTCTCGCGCAGGGTGCCGCGGAAGCGGGCGGCTGCCGCCAGGGCGGTCAGCGCGTAGTAGAGGGAGACGACGACGCCGATCGCGTTGACCGAGGCCAGGATGCTGTCGCCGACCTTCGGGATGACCAGGGAGAGCACGGCCACGGCGGCGGCGACGCAGCCGATGGCGACGGTCCCGGCCGCCGGGGTTCCGTAGCGGGGGCTGACCTTGCTCCACAGCGGGCCGAGCGTACGGTCGCGTCCCATGGCGAACATGCCGCGGACGGTGGGGATCACACCCGACTGGAGAGATGCCACGGCGGAGAAGGTGAGGGCGACGAGCGGGAGCGCGGCGAGCGGCTGCCCGGCCAGACGGTCGCCGAAGTAGGTAAGGCCCTGGGCTCCGTTGGCGGTCAGTTCGTCGAGCGACAGCACCCGCTGGAAGGCGAAGGAGCCGAGGAGGAAGAGGCCGAGCATGGTGAAGAGGGTGATGGTCCCGGCCCGTGAGGCGTCCTCGGGATCACGGACCTCCTCGGTGACGCTGAAGGAGGACTCGAAGCCCCAGTAGCAGAACACCGAGAGCAGGAGCCCCTGGGCGAACTGCTGTCCCGACGGGATGGTGAACGGGTTGATCCAGTCCAGGCTGAACGGGTGGGGGCCGACGACGAGCCCGTATCCGCAGAAGCCGAGCAGGACGGCGTACTCGAAGACGAGCAGGTACTTCTGGAAGGTGGCGGCGGCCCGGAGGCCGGTGATCGCGGTGAAGGTGACGGCCACCAGCACGGCTATCCCGAGGGCGGTCGCCTGGGCGGTGGAGTCGGGATCGAGGCGGAGGCCGGCGAGCTCGCGCAGCCCTGCCTCGCCCGCGAGCTGGATGAGGGCGGAGCCGGTGACGGTCGTGGTGTACGAGAGGAAGACGACCGTGGCGGCGATGGCGATCCAGCCGACGAGGAAGCCCAGCCAGGGGCTGAGGGAGCGGCCGACCCAGACGTAGCCGCTGCCCATGTTCGGCTCGACCCTGTTGAGCCGTGAGTAGGCGCTCGCGATGCCCAGGATCGGCAGGAAGGCGAGCAGCATGATGATCGGCAGATGCAGGCCGACGGCGCCCGCGGTGACGCCGAGGCCGATGCCGATGCTGGTGGTCGCCGCCGTGGAGGAGGCGGCGATGGCCACGCCGTCGATGACGCCGAGGCTCTTGCGCAGGGCCTGCGGGGGCTCGGGGGCCGGTGGGTCGCTGCTGTACGGGGTCGTTGAGGCCGTCACCGTCGCTCCTTCGCCGAGGGGCACCGTTCGGCCCCGATGGCGGCACATCGAACTCCTCACCGGGTTCACACGTCAACGCCGTTGTCATAAGGTGCGCCCCATGGGTGCGAGCGAGCGGGTGGTGCCGGAGAGCGCGCGTCGGCGCAGACGTCCCACCAAGGGCGGCACGGTTCTGTCCGAGCAGCTGATCGTGGAGACGACGCTGAGACTGATCGGCGAGCACGGGGCGGCGGCGCTGACGGTGCGCCGGCTCGGCGCGGCGCTGGGGTGCGATCCGAGCGCCGTCTACCGGTACTTCAGGGACACGGACGAGCTGCTGCTGGCGGTGGCCGACGAGTTGATCGGCCGTACGCTGAACAGCTGGCGCCCCACGGGTGACTGGCGGGCCGATCTGCGGGCGCTGGGGCTGAGGATGCACGCGGACTACATGGCGCATCCGCAGGCCGCCGTGCTGGCCTGCGCCCGGGTGACGGGGCGCAGGCACGAGATCCGGTCGGTCGACGCGATCCTCGGGGTGCTGCGCGGGGCGGGGTTCCCGGACGCGGAGGCCGTCCGGATCTACCACGTGTTCGTCGACCAGACGCTGTCGTTCGCCGCGCTCGACGCGTCGACGCTGGCACTTCCGGACCGGGCCCGGGATCTGGAGGACCGGACCTGGCGGGAGACGTACGCGCGGCTGCCGGCCCGGACGCATCCGCATATCGCGGCGACGGCCGGGGTGCTGGTCGCGGAGATGGAGCGCAGCGGGTATCCCGCGGCGCTGGAGATGGTGCTCGCGGCTGCCGCGGGGCGGTTGGCGCATGTGCGGGGCGGGACGGCGTAGGGCCTGTCCGGCACGTCCCGCGCGGCCCCCCGGTCAGGGCGCGAGGACGTCCAGTTCGTGGAGGGCACCCACCGCGATCTCCTTGGTGAGGCGCTCCGCCCCGTCCGCGTCCCGTTCGCGTACGGCCTCGGCGAGGCGGACGTGGAGCGTGACCGCGGCCGGGTCGGGGTCCTCGAACATCACCTGGTGGTGCGTGCGGCCCGCCAGGACCTCGGCGACCACGTCACCGAGACGGGCGAACATCTCGTTGCCGGAGGCGTTGAGGACGATCCGGTGGAAGGCGATGTCGTGTTCCAGATATCCCTCCAGCTGCTGGCCGCGCGAGGTGGCGACCATGCCGAGGGCGCGTTCGGTGAGCTCCGCGCACTGCTGGGGCGTGGCGTTGCGGGCGGCGAGGCGGGCGGCGACGGGTTCGATGGCCGAGCGCAGGACGGTCAGCGAGCGCAGCTGCCGCGGCCGGTCACGGCCGGCCAGCCGCCAGCGGATGACCTGGGGGTCGTAGACGTTCCAGGCCTCGGCCGCCCGCACGGTCACCCCGACCCGGCGCCGGGACTCGACCAGGTGCATGGACTCCAGGACGCGGACCACTTCGCGCACGACCGTACGGGAGACGTCGAAGCGCTGTGCCAGCTCGTCGGTACGCAGCACCGTGCCCGGCGGGCACTGGCCGGAGGCGATCTCCAGACCCAGGGTGTCCAGCACATGTGTATGCAGCCCCTGGCCCTGTGTGGTCATGGGGCAAGCCTACGGGGCACATCCAGGGAACAAAAAGTACGACGTTTGCGTCACACCCACTTGAATAAGTCGTACCTAATGGGTTTCAGTAGCGCGACGGACCGATGTCGAAGAAGACAGCGAGGCACCCATGAGCACCCCCCACGTCGTCGTGGTGATGGGCGTGGCAGGAACCGGCAAGACCACGATCGGTCCCCTGCTCGCCACCGCACTCGGCGTTCCGTACGCCGAGGGCGACGACTTCCACCCCGCGGCGAACATCGCCAAGATGTCGGCCGGCACCCCTCTGGACGACGCTGACCGCCTGCCCTGGCTGGACGCGATCGGCCGGTGGGCACACGGCCGGGCCGGACTCGGCGGTGTCGTCAGCAGTTCGGCGCTCAAGCGTGTCTACCGCGACCGGCTGCGGGCCGAGGCCCCCGATGCCGTCTTCCTCCATCTGACCGGCGACCGGGCCCTGATCGAGGGGCGGATGGCGGACCGCAGAGGTCACTTCATGCCGGCCGCGCTGCTCGATTCGCAGTTCGCCACCCTGGAACCGCTCGGTCGGGACGAGGCCGGCGTCGCGGTCGATGTGTCCGGCACGCCCGAGGAAATCACTCAGCGAGCCGTCGCCGCGTTGCGCCGGCTCGACAGTTAAGGATCATCACCGTGACCAGTCTCAGCGTCGAGACGCTGGCAGCGGACGCCGTCGAACCGATCACTTCGGCCGGCAACGCGCAATTGGGCATCGCCGTCCTGGCGGGCATCGCCGTCATCGTTGTGCTCATCACCAAGTTCAAGATGCACGCGTTCCTCGCGCTGACCATCGGTTCGCTGGCGCTCGGCTCGTTCGCGGGCGCCGCTCCGGCCAAGACCATCGCCAGCTTCACCGCGGGGCTCGGTTCGACGGTCGCGGGTGTGGGTGTCCTCATCGCACTCGGCGCCATTCTGGGCAAGCTGCTCGCCGACTCCGGCGGCGCGGACCAGATCGTCGACACCATCCTCGCCAGGGCGAGCGGACGGGCCATGCCGTGGGCGATGGTCCTGATCGCCTCGATCATCGGTCTGCCGCTGTTCTTCGAGGTCGGGATCGTGCTGATGATCCCGGTGGTGCTGCTGGTCGCCAAGCGCGGCAACTACTCGCTGATGCGGATCGGCATCCCCGCGCTGGCCGGGCTCTCCGTGATGCACGGACTGATCCCGCCGCACCCCGGCCCGCTGGTGGCGATCGACGCGCTGGGCGCCAACCTCGGAGTGACGCTGGCCCTCGGCGTACTGGTCGCCATCCCCACGGTGATCATCGCGGGCCCGGTCTTCTCCCGTTACGCGGCACGCTGGGTGGACATCAAGGCGCCGGAGAAGATGATCCCGCAGCGCCCCTCGGAGGAACTGGACCGCCGGCCCGGCTTCGGCGCCACCCTGGCGACGATTCTCCTGCCCGTGGTCCTGATGCTGGTCAAGGCCCTGGTCGACATCGTCGTGGACGATCCGGAGAACGGTGTCCAGCGGGTCACCGATGTGATCGGCTCGCCGCTGATCGCCCTGCTCGCGGCCGTTGTCGTCGGGATGTTCACTCTGGGCCGGGCCGCCGGATTCACCAAGGGCCGGCTCTCCACCACGGTCGAGAAGTCGCTGGCCCCGATCGCCGGTGTGCTGCTGATCGTGGGCGCGGGAGGCGGCTTCAAGCAGACGCTGATCGACGCCGGTGTCGGCCAGATGATCCTGGACTTCTCCGAGAACTGGTCGATCCCCGCGCTGCTGCTCGGCTGGCTGATCGCCGTCGCCATCCGGCTCGCGACGGGTTCGGCGACCGTGGCCACCATCTCGGCGGCCGGTCTGGTCGCCCCGCTGGCCGCCGACATGTCGACCTCGCACGCGGCGCTGCTGGTCCTCGCCGTCGGCGCGGGCTCGCTCTTCTTCAGCCACGTCAACGACGCCGGGTTCTGGCTGGTGAAGGAGTACTTCGGGATGGACGTCGGCCAGACCGTCAAGACCTGGTCGGTGATGGAGACGATCATCTCCGTCGTCTCGCTGGCCTTCATCCTGCTGCTCTCGCTGGTGCTCTAGGGACCTTTCCGTCCGATGGAAAGGCCCCCGGCACCGGCTGCCCGCACGGCCCTCCCCCCACGTCCGTACGGGGGCCGTGCACGATGGCGCCCGCCGGTCCGGTACGCGTGCACGGCATGCGTACCGGCCGACGGGCGCCATCGCCCTGTGCGGGCCGCGGGATTCCGGGAGCGCCCGCGCGGATCAGTACGTCCGGCGCGGGGCGGCGGTGTCCTCGGCGGCCTTCTCCAGCTGGAACGCCTCGTTGCCCAGGCCGATCCTGGCGTGCACCTCCGGCTTGGTGGAGCGCAGCACCGCCCCGTACACCAGCCCGCCGGCGAGCGCGGCGAGGATCACGCCGGGCAGCACCCAGTTGAGCACCGAGCCGGGGCCCGAGCCGACGAGGACGCCGAAGTCCCGGACGGTGAAGACCGCGATGGCCAGCAGGGCGATTCCGGCCAGCCCGGAGGCGACGAGCCGGGGGGCCTGGGCCCGGCCCGCGCCGCGGCGTACGAAGAAGGCGATGACGGCGAACGAGGCGGCGGCCATCAGCACGATGATGCCGAGCGCCCCGACGTTGCCCATCCAGGTGAACAGGTGCAGGACGGGCGCGGTGGGGTCGCCCACCGGGTTGTCGTCGGTCAGCGCGAAGGCCAGCACGATCACGGCGGAGACGAGGGACTGGAGCAGCGATCCGGTGGCGGGGGCGCCGCTCGCCCTGTTGGTGCGGCCGAATGCTGCGGGCAGCAGGCCCTCGCGTCCCATCGCGAACGCGTAGCGGGCCACGACGTTGTGGAAGCTCAGGAGCGCGGCGAACATACCGGTGACGAACAGGACGTGCAGTACGTCGGTGAAGGTGGTGCCGAGCCGTTCCTCGGTGAGCCCGAAGAGCATTCCGGGGCCCTCCTTGAGGGAGGTGTCCGCGATGAAGCCGGGCCCGGTGGCGACGGTCAGGGCCCAGGAGCTGATGGCGAGGAACAGCGCCGCGTAGCCGACGGCCAGGAACATCACCCGGGAGACGACGATCTGCGGGCGGCTGGTCTCCTCCGCGTACACCGGGGCCTGTTCGAAGCCCACGAACGCGGCGATGCAGAAGCACAGGGCGGTGCCGAGCCCCGCGCCGGTGAGGGTCTCCGGGTCGAAGGCGTGCAGCGACAGCCCCTCGGGGCCGGGCTTGCCGACGGCCGCGATGTCGAAGATCACGACAAGGGCGCACTCCACGACCAGCAGCACGCCCAGCACCCTGGCGTTGAGGTCGATCTTCAGCCAGCCGAGGTAGCCGACGACCGCCACGGCGACGAGGGCCGGTATCCACCAGTCCAGGTCGATGTCGAGATAGACGGCGAACAGTCCGGAGACCTCGAAGCCGAGAATGCCGTAGATGCCGACCTGCATCGCGCTGTAGGCGACCAGCGCGACGAGCGAGGCGCCCGCCCCGGCCGTCGGGCCGAGCCCGCGGGCGATGTAGGCGTAGAAGGCGCCGGCGTTGTGGACGTGCCGGCTCATCTCCGCGTACCCGACGCTGAACAGCATCAGGACGATGCCGAGGATGACGTACAGCAGGGGCTGGCCGACGATGCCCATCACGCCGAAGACCGTGGGCATGACCCCGGCGACGACCATCAGCGGGGCGCTGGCGGCGAGCACCGAGAGCAGCAGGCCCGGGGTGCCGAGCCGGTTCGCCCGCAGGGCGCGTTCCTCTCCCTTGTACGTGTTGATCCCGCCGGTATCGCCGGTCACCTTCGTGGTGCCGGTATCGCTCGGAAATGAACTGCCCGTCGACATCGCGGGGTTGTTCCCTTCTTCGGTGGCGTCTGTGCCGTGCGTCCGTGCTGTGCGTGTCCGTGCTGGGTGTCCGCGTACTGGGTGTCCGCGTACTGGCTGTCCGGGTGCGGTGTCCTTCAGGGGGTGCCGAGCGCGAAGCGGCGCGCGGCCAGGAAGGCGGGGTACGGGTCGCCGCCGGAGTAGGACCAGGGCGCGGGGGTGGCGTGCGGGCCGATGCGGTGGAAGAGCGCCGCCGCCTCGGCGGGACGGCCCTCGCAGAACTTGGCGTGGGCCAGGAAGTTGAGGTCGGTGCGGTGGCGGGGGTGGTCCTCGCGCTCCCACTCCAGCCACCAGTCGAAGGCGGTCCTCATGACCTGGCGGGCGCGCCGCCCCGACCAGTGCCCGGAGGCCACGGGGTCCTCGGACTCCGTGCCGGCGGCGACCAGGACGCGGTACCGCTCGGCGTGGGCGATGACCGGGAGCACCGCGAGCGGGGAGTCCGCGGGGGCCTGTTCGGCGGCCCAGGCGGCGAAGTCGTAGACCTCGTGGAGCGGGTCCTGGCCGGCTTCCGGGCGGCTCTCGGCGAGATGGGCGGCCATCAGGTGGTGCGCGTGGTGGTGTTCGGGGTGCCGGGAACGTACCTCTTCGAAGAGCTTGCCGGTGTCCGCTCCGTCGCCGCCGAGCGTGCGGTCCAGCAGGAGGAGTCCGAGCCAGGGGGTCGGGTCGGCGGGGTCGAGCCCGGCGGCTGCCAGACAGGCTTCGCGGGCCCGGGAGGCCTCGTCGGCGGCGGCCCGCCGGTGCCGGACGCGGGCGACGGAGGCGCAGCCGAGCAGGGTGGTGGCATCGGCGCTGTCGGGTTCGGCGATCAGCCAGTCACGGGCCCAGTCGACGGCGGAGGGGATCCCGGCGAGGGCGAGCACCCGGTGGCCGCGGCGGTCCCAGTCGCCGCCGGTACCGACGAGCAGGGCGCGGGCCCTGGTCCATCTGCCCTGGGCGAACTGGTTGCGGGCGTCGATGAGGTCGCTGTCGTCCAGGGCCGGGTCGAAGGAGTGGTCCGAGCGACCGCCCCGTCTGCGGGAGCGGCCCAGGGGCGGCGGAGGCGGAGACATCCGCAGGCTTCTTTCGACGCGGTGTACGAGCAAAATGATCGCGCACAGCCAAGCCGCACAGAAGCCTCCCGGTCAAGGGCTTCCCTCCGCCAACTCCGCGCGAATTCCACATAGTTGGCTGGAATGACACGCTGCCCGCAGGCTGTCCGCCCACGACGGCCCCGGTGGCCCGCGTGGTCCGCCGCCGGCATCCGGGAGCCGGCGACGCGTGCCGGACCGCCGCTCCCGCTAACCGACCGCCTGCGCCGCCGCCCGGCCCGCCGCACGGCCCGAGAAGATGCAGCCGCCGAGGAACGTGCCCTCCAGCGACCGGTAGCCATGGACCCCGCCGCCGCCGAACCCGGCCGCCTCGCCCGCCGCGTACATCCCGGGCAGCGGCTCGCCGTCGGCGGCGAGCACCCGCGAGGACAGGTCCGTCTCCAGGCCGCCCAGGGACTTACGGGTGAGGATGTTGAGGCGCACCGCGATCAGCGGGCCCGCCGCCGGGTCGAGGATGCGGTGCGGCTTCGCCGTACGGATCAGCCGGTCGCCCAGATAGGCGCGGGCCCCGCGGATGGCCGTGACCTGGAGGTCCTTGGTGAAGGGGTTGGCGATCTCGCGGTCGCGAGCGGTGATCTCGCGGCGCAGGCCGTCCTCGTCGATCAGGGTGTCGCCGGTGAGCGCGTTCATGCCGCGGACGAGGGCGCCGAGGTCGTTCTCGACCACGAAGTCCACACCCTTGTCCATGAACGCCTTGACCGGCGCGGGCACGTCGGCGCGGGCCCGCCCGATCACGTCGCGGACCGACTTGCCCGTCAGGTCGGGGTTCTGCTCGGAGCCGGAGAGCGCGAACTCCTTGCCGATGATCCGCTGGTCCAGGACGAACCAGGTGTATCCGTAGCCCGAGCGCATGATGTGTTCGAGGGTGCCGAGCGTGTCGAAGCCGGGGAAGAGCGGGACCGGCAGCCGCTTGCCGCGGGCGTCCAGCCAGAGGGACGAGGGGCCGGGCAGGATCCGGATGCCGTGCCTGGCCCAGATCGGGTTCCAGTTCTCGATGCCCTCGGTGTAGTGCCACATCCGGTCGCGGTTGATGTGGTGGGCGCCCGCTTCCTCGGCGATGCCCAGCATCAGCCCGTCGACGTGGGCGGGGACTCCCGAGAGCATCTTCGCGGGCGGGGTGCCGAGCCGCTCGGGCCACTGGGCCCGTACGAGGTCGTGGTTGCCGCCGATACCCCCCGAGGTGACGATCACCGCCTGGGCCCTCAGCTCGAAGGCACCGCCGACCTCGCGGGTGCTCGCGGTGCCGCGCGCGGCTCCGCTCGGCTCCAGGATCTCGCCCGTGACCGTGTCGAGGGTCCCCGCCGAGCGGCCGAGTCCGGTGACCCGGTGGCGGAACCTCAGCTTCACCAGGCCCCTGGCGACACCCTCGCGCACCCGGCGCTCGAAGGGGGCGACGATCCCGGGGCCGGTGCCCCAGGTGATGTGGAAGCGGGGGACGGAGTTGCCGTGGCCGTTGGCATCGTAGCCGCCGCGTTCGGCCCAGCCGACGACCGGGAAGATCCGCAGCCCCTGCGCGTGGAGCCAGGACCGCTTCTCACCGGCGGCGAAGTCGACGTACGCCTCGGCCCACTTCCGGGGCCAGTGGTCCTCCTCGCGGTCGAAGCCCGCCGTGCCGAACCAGTCCTGGAGGGCCAGCTCCCGGCTGTCCTTGATCCGCAGCCGGCGCTGTTCGGGCGAGTCGACGAAGAACAGGCCGCCGAAGGACCAGTGCGCCTGGCCGCCGATGGACTGCTCGGGCTCCTGGTCGAGCAGGATCACCGAGCGGCCCGCGTCGACCAGTTCGGCGGTGGCCACGAGCCCCGCGAGGCCGGCCCCGATCACGATGACATCAGCGTCGTACGCCATGGGGTTCCATCCTTGTCGGGGGCGGTGCCGGGCTGAGCGGTGGGCGAAGTTACTCGTGCGTTAGATCTTCGGCACCCTCCGCCGCGCCGTCAACCGCCCGGTCGGCGGCATTCTCACCGCCCCCGTCCGGCGCAGGGCTTATCGTCGAACCACATCACTCCCTCCCGGTCCGACCTGAGGAAGAGATCGTGTCGGTGCTGGTCCTGGTTCTCTCCGTGGGTGCCGCCTGCTGTCTGGGCTTCGGCTTCGTCCTGCAGCAGGACGCCGCCCGGCGTGCCCCGATGAGCGACTTCCTCTCCCCCAGGCTGCTGCTCGACCTGATGCGGGTGAGGAGCTGGCTGGCCGGGATCGGACTGATGGTCTGCGGCATGGTGCTGGGCGCGCTGGCCCTCGGCCGGGGCGAGGTGTCGGTCGTGGAGCCGCTGCTGGCGACCAATCTGCTCTTCGCCATGGCCCTGTCGCGCCGCCGCACCGGGCAGCCGCTGGGACGCCAGGGCTGGGCCGGGCTCTGGCTGCTGGCCGGGGGCGTCGCGGCGTTCCTGCTGGCCGGCGAGCCGCGCGGCGGGGATCCGGTGACCGGCTCGCTGCGGCACTGGGTGGTGATCGGCGTGGTGGTGGGGCTCGCCCTGCTGCTGACGGCCGCCGCCAGGCACTCGCGGATCGGGGCGGCCCCGGCTCTTCTGGCGGTGGCGGCCGGACTGCTGTACGGGCTCCAGGACGCGCTGACCCGGGCGAGCGGTGAGCGGCTGACCGAGGGCGGCTGGGACGCGCTGGTGACGGCCTGGCAGCCGTACGGCGTGCTCGTCCTGGGGGTGACGGGGCTGATCCTGGTCCAGAGCGCCTTCGAGACGGGACCGCTGCGGATGTCGCTGCCCGCGCTGACCGCCGCCCAGCCGCTGGCCGGGATCGCCTGCGGGATCGGCTTCCTCGGGGACCGGGTGCGCACGGACACGGGGGCGCTGGCCTGGGAGGCGGCGGGGCTGGCGGCGATCGTCACCGGGATCGTGCTGCTCGGGCTGCATCCCGCGATGCCGGCGGGGCCGGTGGGCGGGCGGCGGACGAAGGATCTCCAGCCGCGCTGACGCGGGCCGCGCCCGGGTGACCGGCAGCGGGCCGGGTGACCGGCAGCGGGCCCGGACTCTCCCCACTGGTTATTAATAATGGCCAGCATTACAGTGGTCCCATGGCGAGAACGTCAGGGCCCGACACCAGGGACAAGCTCATCCGCGCCGCCGAGGAGGTCTTCGCCTCGCAGGGTGTCGTGGGTGGCCAGATACGCGATGTCGTGCGGCTCGCCGGGCAGAGCAATCCGTCCGCCGTGCAGTACCACTTCGGCTCCCGGGCCGGACTGCTCGACGCGGTGATGTCCGGGAGGCAGTCCCGCGCCGAGCGGCTGATGGCCCCGCTCCTGGACGGGCTGGGCGCGGACGCGGACGTACGGGAGCTGGTCGGCGCGCTGGTGACGGCCGAGGCCGGTCTGCTGGCCGACGACCGCGGCCGGCGCTGTCTGCGCATCTCCGCGCAGCTCAGCCATGAGACCGGGCTGCGCACGGGCGAACTGCACCCCGCGGTCGACGCCACCGCGTACGGACGGCTGATCGCCCGCGTCTCGGACCGCCTGGGCGCACTGCCCACGCCGGTGCGCCTGGAGCGGCTCGATCTGGCGCTCACCCTGATCGGCGCGGCGATGGCCGACCGCGCCCGCCAGTACCTCGACGGCACCGAACCACTGACCGGCGAGGAGCTCTTCCTCGCCGATCTCGTCGAGACCACCACCGCGTTTCTGCGCGCCCCCGTGCCGGGCCGCACCGGAACCACCCGCAGATGAACCACCCGCAGATGAAGGACAGCACCATGAGCGACAAGACCAGTCTCACCGGCAGGACCGTCATCATCACCGGCGGCGCCCGCGGCCTCGGCGCCGAGGCCGCCCGTCTCGCCGTCGCCGGCGGCGGCAACGTCGTGATCACCGACATCCTCGACGAGGACGGCGTCGCGACCGCCGCCGCGCTCGGGGACCGGGCCCGGTTCCTGCACCACGACGTGACCTCCGAGGAGGACTGGGAGCGCGTCGCGCGGTTCACGCTCGCCGAGTTCGGCCGGATCGACGGTCTGGTGAACAACGCCGGCGTCTCCACCGGTCAGCCGCTGGAGACCGAGTCGGTCGAGCACTTCCGCAAGGTGATCGACATCAATCTGACCGCGGTGTTCATCGGCATGAAGACCGTGATCCCGGTGATGAAGGAGAACGGCGGCGGCTCGATCGTCAACATCTCCTCGGCCGCCGGTCTGATGGGCCTCGCCATGACCTCCAGCTACGGCGCCTCCAAGTGGGGCGTACGCGGCCTGACCAAGATCGGCGCGGTGGAGCTGGGCACGGCGAAGGTCCGGGTCAACTCCGTCCACCCCGGAATGACCTACACCCCGATGACCGCGGCCGTGGGCATCGCGCAGGGCGACGGCAACTACCCGAACACGCCGATGGGCCGGGTCGGCGAGGCTCCCGAGATCGCGGAGGCCGTCGTCTTCCTGCTGTCGGAGGCCGCCTCGTACATCACCGGCGCGGAGCTCGCGGTGGACGGCGGCTGGACGACCGGCCCGACCGTCAAGTACGTCATGGGGCAGTGACGGCGTAGGGGCCGTCCCGTCACCCTTCGCTGATCAGGGGCCCCGCGGGTCATGGGGCCGTGATCCTGACCGGCGGGGATGATGTTGGATGGGGCGTATGGAGCCCTTTGACCCGACTGACGAGATCCTGGACATCGTCGACGAGAACGACGAGGTCGTCGGCCAGGCCCCGCGCGGTGAGGCGACCGCGCGGGGCCTGCGTCATCGCTGCGTGTTCATCGAGGTGCGGGACGCCTCGGGCAGGCTCTTCGTGCATCGCAGAACGCCCGTCAAACCGGTCTTCCCCTCGCACTACGACATGTTCGTCGGCGGCGTCGTGGGCGCGGGCGAGTCCTACGACGAGGCGGCGCTGCGCGAGGCGGAGGAGGAGCTGGGGGTGTCCGGGCTCCCCCGCCCCGAGCCGCTCTTCAAGTTCCTCTACGAGAGCGCCGAGCACACCTGGTGGTCGTACGTGTACCGGGTGCGGTGCGAGGCGCCGGTGGATCCGCAGGCGGAAGAGGTCGCCTGGCACGCCTTCCTCACCGACGAGGAGCTGGCGGCGCGGCTGGACGAGTGGCCCTGGGTGCCCGACGGGCTGGCCGCGTACCACCGGCTTCGGGAGCTCCGTTCCCGGTGAGCACGGCACCCGAACAGCGGCGGAACGACAGACAGGGCTCGGGCGTGAACGATTTTGTGCGGGGCATCCGGTTGTGGTTCGCGCCGCAGCGGATCCGCGAAGAGGGCGAGACCCCGGACTACCGGTTCTCGCTCGCCAACGAGCGTACGTTCCTCGCGTGGATCCGGACGGCGCTGGCCCTGATCGGGGGCGGTTTCGCCGTCGACCAGTTCCTCCCGGAACTCGTCTGGGGCGTCCGGGCGGGCCTGGCACTGGGGCTGCTGGCCGCCGGTGTGCTCTGCGCGCTGCGGGCGGTCAACCACTGGGTGCGGTGCGAGCGGGCGATGCGGCGCGGTGAGGACCTGCCGGTCTCCCGCTTCCCGACGCTGCTGAGCCTCGCGGTCGCCGTGGTCGCCGTCGCGATGGTGGTGGTCGTCCTCTTCGGCTGGGAGGGCCGGTGACCGAGGCCCCCAGGGACCCGGGGCTGCAGCCGGAACGGACCAGGCTGGCCTGGCGGCGCACCACACTGTCCTGCACGGTGGTGGCGCTGCTGGCGGGCCGGCAGGCACTGCACGGCGGCGCGAGCCCCGGTGCGGTGGCCGCGGTGGCGCTGAGCGCGCTGGCCTGGCTGGGTTTCCTCCGGGTGGCGCACCGGCGGGTGCTGGAGATGCAGGTGGCGCGGCCTCAGCCGCTGTCCTCGCGCCACGCCCTGACGGCGGCGGTGTGCACGGTGGCGCTCGCGGTGTTCGCCGCGGCCATGCTGTTCTGAGCCGTCGCGACACGCCGCCTTCCCGGCCGTCGCGGAGCACGCGGCGCTCCCGGCCGTCGCGGTCCGTGCGCGCCCCCTCAGTTGTCCCAGGCCACGGTGACGACGATCTTCCCCCGGGTGCGGCCCCGCTCGTTGAGCCGGTACGCGTCCGCGGCCCGGTCCAGCGGGAAGACCTGGTCCACATGGACCGTGACGATGCCCTGCTCGGCCAGTTCCGCGAGATGGGCCAGATCCGTGGCATCGGGCCGCACGAAGGCGTAGCGCCCGCCGTACGAGAAGACCTCCCCGTCCGCGATGGAGGCGAGCCGGCCGCCCTGGGCGAGGGTGTCCGCCGAGGCACGGAGCGCTTCGCCGCCCACGGTGTCGAAGGCGGCGTCGAAGCCGTCGGGGGCCAGGGCCCGCAGCCGGTCGGCGAGCCCGTCGCCGTACTCCACCGGTTCGGCGCCGAGGCTGCGCACATGGTCGTGGTTGTGGGCGCTCGCCGTGCCGATGACCCGGCAGCCCGCGTGCCGGGCGAGCTGCACCGCGAGCGAGCCGACCCCGCCCGCCGCCGCGTGGACGAGGACCGTCTCGCCGCTGCGGACCTTCAGGGTGCGGTGCAGCACCTGGTAGGCGGTGAGGCCGGCCAGCGGCAGCCCCGCGGCCTCCTCGAAGCTCAGGCCCATCGGCTTGCGGGCGAGCGTGCGCACCGGCGCGGCGACGTATTCGGCGAAGGTGCCCCGGGAGAGGAAGTCCTCCCGCACATAGCCGATGACCTCGTCACCGACGGTGAACTCGTCGACCGCGACGCCGGGTTGCACGACCACTCCCGAGACGTCCCAGCCCGGGATCACCGGGAAGACCGCTTCGAGACCCGACTGGAGGTGGCCCTCCCGGGCCTTCCAGTCGACCGGGTTGACGGCCGCGGCCCGCACCTTCACCAGGACGGTGTCCGGGCCGACCTTCGGGTCGGGCCGCTCCCCGTACTCCATGACGTCGGCCCCGCCGTACCTGCTGTAGCTGATCGCCTTCATCCTCCGACCTTCGGCGCAGCCCACACTCGGCGCAACTCAGGGCCGGGGTACCGGGCGGGCGCTCACCAGCGCGGGATCGCCGGCGTCACCCACTCCGGCTCGGCCTCGCGCATCGCGGCGGCGTCGTCGCGCTCGCGCATCGTGCCGTCGTCGTCCAGCCAGCGCCGGTGCAGCGCCGCCAGCCGCTCGCGGTCGAGTTCGACACCCAGACCCGGGGCGTCGGAGACGGTCAGCCGGCCGTCGGTGAAGACGTGCCGGGTGGTGATGACGTCCTCGGTCTGCCAGGGGTAGTGGCTGTCGCAGGCGTAGTCGAGGTTGGGCACGGTGGCGGCGACCTGCGTCATCGCGGCGAGGCTGATGCCGAGGTGGGTGTTGGAGTGCATGGAGAGTCCGACGCCGAAGGCACGGCAGATCCCGGCCAGTTCGCGGGTGCGGTGCAGCCCGCCCCAGTAGTGGTGGTCGCTCAGGACGACCTGGACCGCGTCCCGGGCGAAGGCCTCGGGCACCTCGGCGAGGGTCGTGACGCACATATTGGTGGCCAGCGGCACCTCGGTGGCCGCGGAGACGGCGGCCATCGCCGCCGTACCGCCGGCCGGGTCCTCCAGGTATTCGAGTACGTCCTTGAGCTGCTCGGCGACGTACAGGGAGGTCTCCACCGACCAGGCGCCGTTGGGGTCCAGGCGCAGCGGCCGGCCCGGGAACTCCTGGGCGAGGGCCCGGACGGCGGCGATCTCCTGGTCCGGCTCGAAGACACCGCCCTTGAGCTTGAAGGAGGTGAAGCCGTGCTCGTCGGCGAAGCGCCTGGCCTGGGCGACGATTCCGGCCGGGTCCAGGGCCGCCCCCCAGTCGTCCCGCTCCCCGGCCCCCGGGTGCGCGGCCCAGCGGTAGAAGAGGTACGCGCTGTACTCGACGGTGTCGCGGACCTTGCCGCCGAGCAGGGCGTGCACGGGCAGGCCGAGGCTCTTGCCGAGCGCGTCCAGGCAGGCGACCTCGAAGCCGGAGACGACGGAGAGCCGGAGCTTGTCTGCGGTCCGCACGCCGCGCAGTCCACCGGCGTCGACGCGGTCGTCGGCGGCGCGTGAGTCGCCGCACACCTGCTCGGCGAGCGTGAACAGGCCGTTCAGATCGCTGACCCGGCGACCGGGCAGGGCCTCGGCCAGCGGACGGGCCAGCTCCAGATACGTGCCGTCGCCGTAGGTCTCCCCGATACCGGTCACTCCACCCCGTGTGACGACCTCGACGATGAGCCGGGGGGTGTACGGCTGATGGACGCCCTGGGTGTTCAGAAGGGGCGGATCCGCTATGAGAATCGGGGTGAGCCGGACTTCGTCGATCAACAAGGCTGTATCCATACGTGAACTCTATTCAGGGATACGACTGAACACCAGAGTCCGAAGGGAGTTGCCACGGCCGATTCCGGGAGTTCACTGGACGACATACCGACTGGTCGGCATCATGGGCTGCGATCGTTCCGACGCCCCGGAGGTGCGCACCATGAGCCAAGTCCACCCGCCAGGTCTCGACCCCGGCCCGCTGCGCCGGCATCTCGACCGCGAGCGGCCGGGGCTGGTGGGCGGACCGCTGGAGGCCCGGCTGATCGAGGGCGGCCGGTCGAACCTCACGTACACGGTCACCGACGGCACCGGCCGGTGGGTCGTCCGCAGGCCTCCGCTCGGCCATGTGCTGGCCACCGCACATGACATGAAGCGCGAGTTCCGGGTCATCAGCGCGCTGTTCCCGACCGCCGTACCGGTACCGGAGCCGGTGCTGCTCTGCGAGGACGAGTCCGTCATCGGCTCGCCCTTCTACGTCATGGAGTACGTCGAGGGCACCCCGTTCCGCACGGCCGAGCAGCTCGCCCCGCTGGGCCCCGAGCGCACCCGGGGCGCGGTCCTCGGGCTGGTCGACACCCTGGTCGATCTGCACGCCGTGGACCCCGGGGCCGTCGGGCTCGGGGACTTCGGGCGCCCCGACGGTTTCCTGGACCGTCAGCTGCGGCGCTGGGGCAAGCAGCTCGACGCCTCCCGCGACCGCGAACTCGCCGGGATCGACGAACTGCACGCCGCGCTCGGCCGTGCGCTGCCGCACTCCCCCGCGCCCACCGTGGTGCACGGGGACTACCGCCTGGACAACGTCCTGATCGGCCCGGACGACCGGATCAGGGCCGTGCTCGACTGGGAGATGTCCACCCTCGGCGACCCGCTGACGGACCTCGGACTGCTGGTGATGTACAGCTCCGACCTCGGCCTGCCGCGGTCCCCGGTCTCCACCACCAGCGGCGCGGCCGGCCACCCCGCGCCCGCCGAGCTGATCGAACGCTACGCGGCGCGCTCCGGCCGGGACACCTCCGCCCTCTCCTGGTACACCGCGTTCGCCTGGTTCAAGCTCGCCGTGATCCTGGAGGGCATCCACTACCGCTACACCCGGGGCCAGACCGTGGGCGCCGGTTTCGACGCGATCGGCGATCTCGTCCCCGTCTTCATCGAGCACGGCCTCACCACCCTCCAGGAAGGCTGATCACCCCCATGGACTTCGCGTTCGACGCCCGTACCGAAGAACTGCGCACCAGGCTGCTCACCTTCATGGACGAGCATGTGTACCCGGCCGAGAGCACCGCGGAGGAACAGCGCGCGCTCCTCGCCTCCCCCTGGGACACCCCGCAGGTCGTCGAGGATCTGAAGGCGGAGGCGCGCAGGCAGGGCCTGTGGAACCTCTTCCTCCCCGACGCCGGGTACGGTGCCGGGCTGACCAATCTCCAGTACGCCCCGCTGGCCGAGATCCTGGGCCGCAGCCCGCAGCTGGCGCCGACCGCGCTGAACTGCGCGGCGCCGGACACCGGAAACATGGAGGTGCTCCACCAGTTCGGCACGGACGAGCAGAGGAAGCGGTGGCTGGAGCCGCTGCTCGCCGGTGAGATCCGGTCCGCGTTCGCCATGACCGAGCCCGAGGTCGCCTCCTCCGACGCCACCAATATCGAGACCCGGATCACACGGGACGGTGACGACTACGTCATCAACGGCCGCAAGTGGTTCATCTCCGGGGCGATGAACCCGGACTGCCGGATCTTCATCGTGATGGGCAAGACCGATCCGGACGGCGAGGACATCCGCCGCCAGCAGTCGCAGATCCTCGTCCCGAGGGACACCCCGGGCCTCGAAGTGCGCCGCGCCATGCGGGTGTACGGCTACGAGGACCACTACCACGGCGGTCACGCGGAAGTCGCCTTCGAGAATGTACGGGTGCCCGTGTCGAACCTGATCGGTGAGGAGGGCGGCGGCTTCGCCATCGCGCAGGCGCGGCTGGGTCCGGGCCGGATCCACCACTGCATGCGGCTCATCGGCATGGCCGAGCGGGCGATCGAGCTGATGTGCCGGCGGGCGGTGTCCCGTACGGCCTTCGGCAAGCCGCTCGCCCAGCAGGGCGTGGTGCAGAACTGGATCGCGGACGCCCGGGTCACGGTGGAGCAGCTGCGGCTGCTGGTGCTGAAGACCGCCTGGCTGATGGACACCGTGGGCAACCGGGGGGCGCACACCGAGATCCAGTCCATCAAGATCGCGACCCCGCGCGCGGTGGTGGACATCCTCGACCGGGCCGTACAGCTGCACGGCGCGGGCGGCGTCAGCCAGGACTTCCCGCTGGCGGAGCTGTGGGCGGCGGCGCGGACGCTGCGGCTGGCGGACGGGCCGGACGAGGTGCACCAGCGCTCGCTGGCCCGGCGGGAGATCAAGAAGTACCGGTGACCGGTCACCGTGACCGGTGATTCCGGCGGTGCGGGACGGACCGGACGGGTCCGCCCCGCACCGGGGACCGGGCGCGGCTCGCGCGGGTACCGGCAGCCGCGGCGGCCAGGGGTGCGGATGCGGCCGGGACTGCCGGTACTGCCGAGATCGCCGAGATCGCTGGGGCTGCCGGGACTGCCGGGGCTGCCGGAACTCAGAAGGTGAGCTTCCAGCTGTCGATGTAGCCGGTGTCCTGCGAGGCCACGTCCTGCACCCGGAGTTTCCAGGTGCCGTTGGCGGTCTCGCTCGACGCGTCGACCGTGTAGGTCGTGATCACGTTGTCGGCCGAGTCGCCGCTGCTGGAGTTCTTCAGCCGGTAGGCGGTGCCGTCGGGGGCGACCAGGTCGACGACCACGTCGCCGCGCCAGGTGTGCTTGATGTCCACGCCGACCTGGAGCGCGGCGGGCGCGTTGCCGGTACGCCCGGTCACCGCGATCGAGGAGGTCACCGCGGCGCCGTTGTCCGGGACGGCGACATCGGCGGCGTTGCTGAAGACGCCCTCGCCCGTGGGCGGTTCGCCCGTGCCGGCGGACAGGGTCCAGATCGCGTGGGCGATGGCGTCGCTGTTGCGGTCGAGGGCCGTGTCGTTGATGTTGCTCGTGTTGTCGCAGGAGGAGTGGTAGCAGCGGTCGAAGGACTGGCCCGCCGTGCCGCCCCACTTCTGGGCCTGGGCGGCGGTCTTGGTGTAGTCCGCTCCCGAGAACAGACCGCCGACCGGGATGCCCACGTTCTTGAACGGGGCGTGGTCGGAGCGGCCGTCGCCCTCCGTCTCTATCTCCGTCGGTATGGACAGACCGGCGTAGTAGTCCTTGAAGGTCTTCTCGATGACCGGGTCGTCGTCGTAGACGAAGTAACCGGCGTTGGGCGACCCGATCATGTCGAAGTTGAGATAGCCGGAGAGCTTGGAACGCTCGGAGGACGGCAGGTTGTTGACGTAGTACCGGGAGCCGACGAGACCCAGCTCCTCGGCGCCCCACCAGGCGAACCGGAGGTGCTTGTCCGGCGCGAGCTGGGCCCGGGAGACGGCCAGGGCCGTCTCCAGCACGGCGGCGGAGCCGGAGCCGTTGTCGTTGATGCCGGCGCCCGAGCTCACCGAGTCCAGATGGGCCCCGGCCATGAGGACCTTGTTCGCGTCCCCGCCGGGCCAGTCGGCGATGAGGTTGTAGCCGGTGGCGCCGCCGGAGGTGAACTGCTGGAGGGACGTGGTGTATCCGGCGGCGTCCAGCTTGGCCTTCACATAGTCGATGGACGCCTTGTAGCCGGGGCGGCCGTGGGCGCGGTTGCCGCCGTTGGCGGTGGCGATCGACTGGAGCTGGGTGAGGTGCGCCTTGACGTTGGCGAGCGGGATGTCGGGGGCGGCGGCCACCACCGCGGCCCCGGTGGCCGTCCCGGTCGCCTGGGCGGCGGGGGCGGCGGTCACCAGGAGTGCGGCGAGGGAGAGGACGGCAGCGGCCGGAAGGGCCGGGGATCTGCGCAGGGCAAAGCGGTTCGGGCTCATCGAGGGGCTCCGGATTCCGTTCGGGGACTGACGGAACGTGCGGGGGGCACCCGGTCGCGCCGACGTCGTCGGGCCCGGCCGGGTCCTGGAGCTGCTGGTGCGGGCTGCCTGGAGCTGATGGTGCGAGGTGCCTGAGCTACTGGTGCGAGATGCGTGACCGATGGTCAGTGACATGACGGCACACCGTCAAGAGTGGAAACCGGACATGTCCGTTCTATAAACGAACAATTCTTCGGAGACGCCTCTGTGTCCCGTTGTGCGCCCGGTACGCACACGGGCACCGGCCCGCAGGCCCCGGGGCCGTGTCCCCCGCGCCGTACCCGCTACGGGCGCAGGGCCCTCAGCAGCAGGTCCGCCAGATGGTCGGCGACCTCCTGGCGGCTGAGCGGGCCGTCCGGCCGGTACCAGGTGGACAGATGGTGGATGGAACCGAAGTGGTAGTCGACCACCAGGTCCGCCGGAGTGGCCGTGGAGAACACCCCGCTCCTCTGCCCCTCCTCGATGAGCGCCCGGAAGCGCTCGTGGTAGCGGCGCCGCTCGCCCCGTACCTGCCTGTTCTTCTCCGGGCTCAGATGGTGCATCGAGCGGAAGAAGATCGCGGCGTCGTCCAGGTTGTCGATGGTCGTGACGACCACGTCGGCGGCAGCGTCCCGCAGCCGCTGCTCGACCGGCGCCTCGGCTTCCGCGAAGGCGTCCAGCCGTTCCTGCTGGAGCCGCAGCATCCGGGAGTACACCTCCTGGAGGAGGTCCTCCTTGGAGCCGAAGTAGTGGTACAGCGCCCCTTTGGTGACGCCCGCCGCCTCGACGATCTCCTGGACCGAGGTGCGGTCGTAGCCCTGCTCGGCGAAGAGCCGGGTGGCGGCGGCCAGCAGCCGTTGGGGAACGGGCGTGCCGTCCCCGTCCGTCGCCTTGGCCATCTGCGGCCACCTGCCTTTCGTACGGTGCGTGAACTGTTTGACGGGGGGAACGCGGTTCCCGCCCGAGGATCTTCCCACTCGCGGCCCCGGCGGGCTCGGTCAGGACCTCCGCCCCCCGCGGGAGGCGGTCACGCGCCGGCCTCCTCCCACTTCCGCTGGAGGTGGTTCATGCTGCCCAGCCAGCGGTCCGGGTCCGTGGCGCGGGCCCGGTGGTACCCGGCCACCTCGGGGTGCGGCAGGACCAGGAAACGGTCCTCGGCCATGGCGTCGAACAGCGCGTCGGCGACCGCCTCCGGCTCGATCGCGCCGGGGGCGAGGACCAGCTCCCCGGCGGAGCCCGCGGCCGTGAGCATGTCCGTGCGTACGCCCTGCGGGCAGATCGCGTGGACCTTGAGGCCGCGGTGGCGGTAGGTCAGGGAGAGCCACTCGGCGAAGGCGACGGCGCCGTGCTTGGTGACGCTGTACGGGGCCGCGCCGATCATCGTGAGAAGTCCGGCGGCGGAGGCGGTGGTGACGAAGCGGCCGTTGCCGCGCTCCAGCCAGTCCGGCAGGAGGGCCCTGGCCGCACGGACGTGGGCCATGACATTGACGTCCCAGGCGGCGGCCCAGACCTCCTCGTCGGCGAAGACATCACCGGGCGAGGCGAGGCCCGCGTTGGCGCAGTAGATGTCCACCGTGCCGCCGAGGGCCTCGCGGGCGGCGTCCACGATCCGTGAGGCGTCACCGGCGACCGCGAACCCACCGATCTCCTCGGCGAGCGGCCCGATCCGGCCGGGATCGAGGTCGTTGACGACGACCCGCGCGCCCTCCGCGGCGAACCTGCGGGCCAGCGCGGCACCGATGCCGCCCCCGGCCCCTGTGACCACTACGCCGGCGCCCTGCACCGTACTCATCGGATCCCGCCTCTCCCAGCCGATCGTCCCGGCAGACTAACCGGTCGGTATGTCACCGGGGAAGGGTCCGGGGCCAGTACGGGGAATCCGCCCGGTCCGGATCGTTCCGTGCGGCCCGGACCCGCGCTAGCGTGCGTGACCATGACAGACGGCGCGATCATGGAGGTAGCGGAATGAGCCTGTCCAGACGTGGTTTGCTGGCCGCCGGGAGCGCTGTGGGAGCCCTCGCGGCCACGGCGGCGGGGACCGGTCCCGCAGCCGCCCGCCCGGGTCACGGCTCCGGACACGGCCGGGTGCGCACCGGGTTCGACCGGCTGGCCGCGGACGGCTACCGGCTGTTGAAGGGGCAGAAGGTCGGGGTGGTCACCAATCCGACCGGGATCACCTCCGACGTGCGCCACATCGTCGATGTGATGCACCCGGACGCGCGGGTGAACCTGACCGCCGTCTTCGGCCCGGAGCACGGCTTCCGGGGCACCGCCCAGGCGGGCGGCTCCGAGGGACGGTACGACGACCCGGCGACCGGTCTGCCGGTCTACGACACCTATCTCAAGAGCGGTCAGCCGCTGGCGGACGTCTTCACCGCTTCCGGGGTGGACACGGTCGTCTTCGACATCCAGGACGCGGGCGCCCGCTTCTACACGTACATCTGGACGCTGTACGACTGCATGGAGGCGGCCGCCCTCGCGGGTAAACGTTTCGTCGTCCTGGACCGGCCGAACCCGGTGACCGGGCGGGCCGCGCTGGGACCGGTCCTGGATCCGGCGTTCGCGACGTTCGTGGGCCGCCGGGAGATCTCCCAGGCGCACGGCATGACCGTGGCGGAGCTGGCGCTGTTCTTCAACGCGGAGTTCCTGGCGGAGCGGCCGGTGCGACTGGACGTCGTCACGATGTCGGGGTGGCGGCGCTCGGACTTCTTCGACACGACGGGGCTGCCGTGGGTGCCGCCCAGCCCGAACATGCCGACACCCGAATCGGCCCTCGTCTACTCCGGCACCTGCCTGTTCGAGGGGACGAACCTCTCCGAGGGCCGGGGCACCACGCGGCCGTTCGAGCTGCTGGGGGCGGAGGGGATCGACTACCGCTGGGCCGCCGCCGCCAACGCGCTGGACCTGCCCGGGGTGGCGTTCCGCGAGGCGTACTTCGCGCCGACCTTCTCCAAGTTCCAGGGCAGGACGATCGGCGGGGTGCAGCTGCACGTCCAGGACCGGGAGGTGTTCGACCCGGTGCGCACCGGCATCGCCCTGCTGGTGACGGCGAAGCGGTCCTGGAGCGGCTTCGCCTGGCGGCCGGACAACTGGATCGACAAGCTCACCGGGAACACCCGGGTCCGCACGATGATCGACGCGGGCGCGGACACCGACGAGGTGGTGGGCGCCTGGCGTGATGACCTGGCGGCGTTCCGGGCGAAGCGGAAGAAGTACCTGCGGTACGGAGGGTAGGACGCGGGGCCGCGCCCGGCCGGAGGCGACGGGCGACGGCGGACGGGGAACGGCGGGGTCGGTGGAGCGGGGCCGGTGGAGCGGGGCCGGTGGACTGTGCCCCGCTGTCCCCCACCGCCCCCACCGTCCTCCGGCTGCCCCCGGCCGCCCCGGCCGTCAGCGGGTCAGGTCCAGCTCGCCGAGGTGGTCGCCGTCGTTCGTCAGCCCTCGCTTGAGATACCCGAGCCGCAGATAGAAGTCCTCCGGGCCGCCCTCGCCGGGGTGCCAGGTCACCGTGGAGAGCGTCCCGCCGCGCCTGCGGATCTCCTCGTTCACCGCCCGTACCGCGAAGCGCCCGTAACCGCGGCCCTGTTCACCGGCGTCTATCGCCAGGCGCCAGAGCCCGGAGCGCGGCGGTGCGCCGGGCACGTCCGCGTCGAAGTCGAAGGGGATGCCGAAGAAGGCCATCACGAAGCCCACGGTCCGGTCACCGTCGCGGATCAGCCGGGGCCAGGCGGTGTCGGGGTGCACATACGCCTCGGCCAGCGATTCGGCGACCGGCGACACGAACGCCCTCTGGTCGGGGCGGACCCGGAGGCGGCAGGCGCTCAGCACGTTCTCGGGGGTGGGTTTCTCCAGGCGTGGGGACGCTGTCATATGCGGCACCCTATGCGCGCCCCGGGGAGCCCTGCCATCGAATAACGCCTGCTCAGGGCGGCGATACCGGATGGCCGGGCGCCGGCGCGAGACCTACGGGCACGGACCGGGACCTCATGCCTCACCGAAGAAGTCGGTCAGCTTCCGGCCAGTGAGGCCGGTGAGGCCGGTGAGGCCGGTGAGGCCGGGGTGCCCGGCCACCAGGCCGTTGCGGCGGTCGATCCGCATGTGCCGGCGCGTGGGGGCGGGCGCGCTCCTCCGGGAGGCCGATACGGAGGCCGATGCGCCGGAGGATGCCGGAGGTCACTGACGGCCTCCCCCGCCGGTACGGTGAACATCGGTCACCTCTTCCGGAGTGCCCCGTACCCGCACGCCCTCTCACCACCGGCCGCACGCCGCCGCACTACCGGTCATCACCCCCGCCTCACGTGGGGTGTCTCGGCCAATGGACGATTCTCATCTTTCGATGGAGCCGAAACGGGCAGTCGTACGTCCATTCCTTGACGCCGAAGTACGAGTGACGGAGGTGGCAGTGTCATGGCCGGTTTCCGGAGTCTTGCGAGACAGGTCCGCGATCCGCTGGGCGACCTGGCATTGCGGCGGTATTCGCTGCGCAAATGCCTGGAGAGGTTCGCCCCGTACGGTCATCGGGCGACCTGGCACCACCTGTGCGCCCGGCACGGGATCGGACCCGAGGACCGGGCCCCCGATCCGGTGCGCCTGATGGGCGCCCTGGAGGAGCTGGAGGAGGCGCGGGCCATCTGGCTCGCGTACGAGACGGGGTTCGCCGAGCGGAGGCGCCGCGAGAAGCACGACGGCCTCCGCCGGCCGCGGGCGTTCGACGACTGGCACCGCCGGACCTGGGGCGGCAACGGTGTCGCCCGCTGCGCCGATCCGGGGGTCCATCCGTCCGCGCCGCTCGCCGAGGTGCTGCGGCGGCTGATCGCGGCACTGGGGTCCGAGCCCGGGTCCGCCTGCCCGGTCTGCGCGGCGACGGGCATCGCCTGGCGGCAGGACCTGGACCGGGACCCGTGGTCGGGGCCGGTCTGCACCGGATGCGGGATCGTGGTGCCGCGCCCCGTGCTGACGGAAGGAGCACTCGCGCGGGCCCGGCGGACGCGGCAGCGGAATCTGGCCTCGGCGGCGTGAGCGGCGCGCCCGGAGGGGCGGTCGGCCCCCGCCGGCTCTCCCCGACCGCCCGGCCGCACTTCCTGCCCGCCCGGCCGTTCCCCCTACTCGCCCCGCTTCGCGACGTGCTCGGGCATCAGACGAGAGCCGGTGATCATGCCGCCGGTGATGTCGTCCGGGTTGGAGAGCACACAGTTCTCCAACGAGAGGCAGCCACAGCCGATGCAGTCGGTCAGATGGTCACGCAGCCTGCCCAACTGGCTGATGCGCTCGTCCAGTTCGCCGCGCCACGCGCGGGAGAGCCTGGCCCAGTCCTCCCGGTTCGGGGTCCGCCCCTCGGGAAGCTCGGCGAGCGCCTCGCGGATGGTGGCCAGCGGGATGCCGACGCGTTGCGCGGCGCGCACGAACGCGACCCGGCGCAGTGCGTCCCTGGTGTACCGGCGCTGATTGCCACTCGTCCGACGACTGTGGATCAGGCCCTTGGACTCGTAGAAGTGGAGGGCCGAGACCGCGGCACCGCTGCGCGCGGCGAGCTGGCCGACCGAGAGTTCATGGAGCGTCTGTGGGATCTGAGGCACCCCTCGAACCCTACTGGCCCCCCTCGAACCCCGCCGCACTCTTCGAAAACCCTGCCGATCACCACGGTGCGCCGGCCGCCGCCCCGCACACCGGCGCGCAGCGTCGTTGACAGGGACGCACCGCTCGAAGGATGCTGAGCAAGCGCTTAGACATCGACGCCGCGAGGCGCAGCACGAGGGCAGCGAGCCGGAAGGCAGGGACCAGAACCATGTCAGAGCCGAGGATCTTCACGTCCGCGCAGGAACTGCGCGACGGAGTGGGCGAGCAACTGGGCCACAGCGACTGGCTGGAGATCGACCAGAAGCGGATCGACCAGTTCGCCGAGGCGACCGGCGACCACCAGTGGATCCATGTGGACCCCGAGCGGGCGGCGGCCGGGCCGTTCGGCGCGACGATCGCCCACGGCTATCTGACGCTCTCCCTGCTGCCCGCGCTCGTACCCCAGGTCATGCGGGTCGAGGGTATGAAGATGGGCATCAACTACGGGACCAACAAGGTCCGCTTCCCCTCGACCGTCCCGGTGGGTTCCCGGCTGCGCGCCACGGTCGTGCTCGGCGGCGTCGAGGAGGCGGGCGGCGGTGTGCAGGTCACCGCCGTCGTCACCGTCGAGCGCGAGGGCGGCGAGAAGCCCGCCTGCGTCGCCGAATCGGTGTCCCGCTACTACTTCTGAGCCGCCCCGGACCGGCCGCCGGTCCAGGGGCTACGTCCGCGCACCCACCATGCGCAGCACGAGGTCGGCGTAGAGCGCGCCGACCTCGTCGGGCGTCCGGCTCCCCCGGGCGTTGAACCAGCGGGCCACATCGATGCAGAGCGACAGCACCGCGAGGGTGGTGCCGGGCACATCGGGGACGTCGAACTCCCCCGCCCGTACGCCCTCGGTGATGATCCGGCGCACCACGGCGTCGTTCCTGCGGCGCAGTTCGACGATCTCGGCGCGGTGTTCGTCGCCGAGGGCGTCCAGTTCGTACTGCACGACGCGTGCGGTGGTGTGCCGTTCCGCGTGCCAGCGGACGAAGGAGCGCACCGCCGCGGCGAGCCGGACGGCAGCCGTGCCGTCCCGGCCGGCCTCCGCCTCCAGGACGGACAGGGCCCGCTCATGGCCGATCTTGCTGATCCGGTGGAGCAGCTCTTCCTTCGTCTTGTAGTGGATGTAGAGCGCGGCCGGGCTCATTCCCGCGCGGCCGGCGATGTCACGGGTGGTGGTCGCGTGGTACCCGCGCTCGGCGAACGCGTCGACGGCGGCGACGAGGAGCCGTCTGGCCGCCTCGGGCGTGACCTCGCCCCACGGCGTGTCGTCACCGTCCATCTCCTGCGCCGTACTCATCGCCACGTGCCCCTCTCCGTCAACAGGACGAACACCATACCCCGAACCTGAGCAAGCGCTTAGGGTCCGGGGCGCCGGGTGCCGTCGCCGGATCAGAGCTTCTGGAAGGGGTCGTGCTCGGCGAGGATCTTCTCCAGCCGCGCCTGATCGACACGGCTGACGAGCTGCCCCGCCTCCTGGCGGTCCCTGATGACCTTGGCCAGGGTGAAGCACGACGTGACGAGGTAGAGCACACCGATGGCGAGGAAGCCGCGCACCCAGGCGTCGGCGTCGAGGAAGTAGATGCCGAGGGCCACCGCGCCCATCGCCACCCCGAAGGATGCGACGGCCTGACCGTAGAAGGCCGCGGTGCCCTGCTGCTTGACCGATGTCGTCTCACTCATGCCGCACAGCATCCGCCGGCGTGGCGTGCGCCACATCCGCTTCCGTACTCAGCCCGGTACTCAGACGCCCGTTCGAGCGTGAGGGCCGGTCAGAAGGCGGAGACCCCGGTCAGCGCGCGGCCGATGATCAGCTTCTGTATCTGGCTGGTGCCCTCGTAGAGGGTCATCACCCGGGCGTCGCGCAGGAGCTTGCCGACGGGGTACTCGTCGATGTAGCCGTATCCGCCGAAGACCTGGAGGGCGTTGCCGGCGGCGCGCACGGCCGCCTCGGAGGCGAACAGCTTCGCCGTGGACGCGGCCGTGGCGAAGTCCTGGCCCCGGTCGATGAGATCGGCGACCCGCCAGGTCAGCAGCCGGGCGGCGTCGACGTCGACGGAGATGTCGCTGATCAGTTCCTGGACCAGTTGGTGGCCCGCGAGGGATCTGCCGAACTGCTCCCGCTCGCCCGCGTACCGTACGGCTGCGTCGAGAGCGGCCTGCGCGATGCCGACGCAGCCCGCCGCGACCGACATCCGCCCCTTGGTCAGGGCCGACATGGCGACGGAGAATCCCTTGCCCGCCGGGCCCAGCAGGGTGTCGGCGGGGACCCGGACGTCCTCCAGCACCAGTTCGGCGGTGGCCTGGCCGCGCAGGCCGAGCTTGCCGTGGATGGCGCGGCGGGTGAGGCCGGGGGTGTCGGCGGGCACCAGGAAGGCGGAGATCCCCCGGTGACCGGGGGTGTCCCCGGTCCGCGCGAAGAGCAGCACCACATCGGCCCAGGTGCCGTTGGTGATGAACATCTTGGTGCCGTTGATGACGTAGTCCCCGCCGTCACGGACGGCCCTCGTCGTGAGGTTCCCCGCGTCGGAGCCGGTCTGGGGCTCGGTGAGGGCGAAGCAGCCGACCGCGTCGCCCGCGGTCAGACGCGGCAGCCACCGGCGCTTGTGCTCCTCGCTCCCCCAGGACGCGACGGTCTTGGCGACGAGGCCGAGCGAGACGGAGACGATGCCGCGGACGGAGGAGTCGCCGCGGCCCAGCTCCTCGGTGACCAGGCAGTAGGCGAGGTGGTCGCCGCCGGAGCCGCCGTACTCCTCGGGGACCGTGAGGCCGAGGAAGCCGAGCGATCCCAGCTTCTTCACGATCGACTTGTCGACACTCTCGGCCCGGTCCCACGCGGCGGCGTTCGGGGTGACCTCACGGGCGACGAAGTCCGCCGCCAGCCGCCGTACGGCTTCCTGCTCCTCGCTGAGTTCCAGGTCCATCGAGCGACACCCCACTTTTAATTAGCACTGCTAGTTTATGGCTCGCAGGCCCTACTATGAGCCGCATGGCCCGACCGCGCAAGCCCCTCCTCAGCAGAGACCGCATCGTCGGGGCGGCGAGCGCGCTCGTGGACTCCGAGGGGCTCGACGCCGTCTCCACCCGGCGGCTGGCGGCCGTGCTGGGGGTCAGCGGGCCCTCGCTCTACAACCACTTCCGCAACAAGGACGAGATCCTCGACGCGGTCGCCGACGCCGTCTCCGCCCAGGTCGATCTGTCGATGTTCGAGGAGTCCGACCCCCGGGACTGGCGGGAGGCCCTGCACGACTGGGCCGTCTCCTACCGCGCGGCGCTCACCGAGCACCCGCACATCGTCCCGGTCCTCGCCCAGGGGCCGGGCCGCCGCCCGGCCGGCCTGCGGGTCGCCGACGCGGTGTTCGGCTCCATGGTCGGGGCCGGCTGGCCGCCCGCCCAGGCGACGTACATCGGGGCCCTGATGCGCTACTTCATCACCGGTTCGGCCCTGGGCTCCTTCGCCCGCGGCTTCGTCGACGACGAGACGGCCTACGACCCCGCCGACTACCCGCACCTCGGCCAGGCGCATCTGCTGGCCGACCGCCGCCAGCAGGTGGACGAGGGCGCGTTCGCGACCGGGCTGCGGGCCCTGCTGGACGGGCTCGCGCTCCAGTACGAGCAGCTGGCCCGCACCGGCACACCCCGGCCGGTGGCGAGCGACCGTCCCTGACACGTCCCGGACCGCACGGAGCGCCGGGCGCCGCACGCTCCGGGCCGCTCCGGGTCGCTCCGGCCGCCAGGGGTGGCGGGCTGCCGGACCCATGAGCAGACTGGCCTGACGGAGAAACGTCCGGCACGGCCGGTGGAGGGATCCCGTCATGACGAGGAGCACCAAGCAGCGGGGCGGCAGCGGGTCCGGGCGCCGGGCGGGCGGGAAGAACGGTTCCGCGCCGAAGGGCGGCGCCGTCACTCAGAAGGCTTCCGAGCCGCCCGAGCCGCCGGAGTCGTCCGAGCCGTCCGATGCGAAGGACGCGGTACGGGCCGCGCGCTACGGGGGCCCGTATCTCGACGGCTTCGGCGTGGCCGACAGCGGCGACGACGACCCGGTACTGGTGACGCCGCGCGGGCACGCCCGGGAGGCCTGGCGCGAGGACTACCCGTACGAGCGCAAGCTCCGCCGGCGGGACTACGAGAAGGCCAAGCGCGCCCTGCAGATCGAGCTGCTGAAGCTCCAGCACTGGGTGAAGGAGCGCGACGAACGGCTGGTCATCCTGTTCGAGGGACGCGACGCGGCGGGCAAGGGCGGCACGATCAAGCGGTTCACCGAACATCTCAATCCGCGTGGTGCGCGGGTGGTGGCGCTGGAGAAGCCGACCGAACGCGAGCGCACCCAGTGGTACTTCCAGCGGTATGTGGCGCATCTGCCGAGCGCCGGGGAGATCGTGCTGTTCGACCGCTCCTGGTACAACCGCGCCGGGGTGGAGCGGGTGATGGGGTTCTGCACGACCCGTGAGTACCTCGAATTCATGCACCAGGCCCCGGACTTCGAGCGGATGCTGGCGCGCGACGGCATCCACCTGGTGAAGTTCTGGTTCTCCGTCTCGCGCAACGAGCAGCGCAACCGGTTCATGATCCGGCAGATCGATCCGGTACGCCGGTGGAAACTGAGCCCGGTCGACCTGGCGTCGCTCGACAAGTGGGACGCGTACACGGAGGCCAAGGAGCTGATGCTGTTCCACACGGACACGGCGGACTCGCCCTGGACCGTGGTGAAGAGCAACGACAAGAAGCGGGCACGGCTGGAGGCGATGCGTCATGTGCTGCACCGCTTCGACTACCCCGGCAAGGACCCGGAGGTGGCCGGAGCGCCGGACCCGCTGATCGTGGGCCCGGCCTCACGGCTGTTCGAGCAGGGCGAGATGGATGCCCGGCTGCTGACCCCGGAGGCTCCGCACGGATCCTGAGAGACCCGGCTCCGCCCGCGACGCCGTGCGCGCGGGCGGAGCTCCCGGGCAGGGGTGCTAGAAGACCACCAGCGCGCGCCCTCCCCGGCCCGCGATCATGTTGTCGAAGGCCGCCGGGATGCCGTCCAGCGCGATCCGTTCGGTGACCAGCATGGACAGGTCGAAGCGGCCCGCGCGGATGTGCTCGGCGAGCACCGGCAGATCCCGCGCCGGGTCGCTGTTGCCGTAGACGCAGCCCGTCAGCGACCGGCCCCAGTGGAAGATCTCCAGGGCGTTGAAGGTGACTTCCTGGTCCTTGCCGCCGATCCCCACGACGACGGTGCGGCCACCGCGCCGGGTGGACTCCCAGGCCCCCCGGATCGTGGCGGGCGCCCCGACGCACTCCACGGCGACATCCGCGCCCTGGCCGCCGGTCAGCCTGCGGATCTCCCGCGGGGTGGTGGCGGAGGCGACGACGAAGTCCGTGGCGCCGGCCAGCCGGGCCAGCTCCTCCTTTCCGGGGGAGACGTCGACCGCGATGATCCGCGAGGCACCGGCGATCCGGGCGGACTGGAGCACGGCGAGACCGACGCCGCCGATCCCGAGCACGACGACACTCTCGCCCGTGCGGACCCGGGCGCAGTGGTGGACCGCCCCGTAGCCGGTGAGCACGGCGCAGCCCAGGAGCGCCGCGTCGGTGAGCGGGATGCCGGCCGGGGCGGGCAGCACGCAGTTCGCGGCGACGACGGTCTCCTGGGCGAAGGCCGCGACGTTCAGGCCGGGGTGGAGTTCGGTGCCGTCGGCGGTACGGGCATGGATGCCGGCCGTGCCCTTGAGCGCGTCGGCGCACAGCCAGACCTCGCCGATTGCGCAGTGGAAGCAGTTCCCGCAGGACGGCGCCCAGTTGAGGACGACAGCGTCACCGGGGGCGGCACCGGTGACGCCCTCCCCGACGGAGACGACGGTTCCGGCGCCCTCGTGGCCGAGGACCGCGGGGACCGGGACCCGCATGGTGCCGTTCGACAGGGACAGATCGGAGTGGCAGACCCCGGCGGCGGCGAGCGCGACGCGCACCTGACCGGGACCGGGTTGCGGGAGTTCGATGTCGGTGATCTCCAGGGGAGCTCCGACAGCGGGCAGTACGGCGGCGCGGACCACGGAAAGCTCCTTGGCTGGGACTGGCTCGGATGCGCGAAGGGGCGGATGCGCGAGGCGGGCGAGGCGGATGTGCGGAAGGGCAGTTGCGTGAAGGTGCGGACGGGGGCGGTTCCGCTCAGAACTGGAGCGACTTGGTCTGGAGGTACTCCGTCAGACCGTGCGGGCCCAGTTCGCGCCCCACGCCCGACTGCTTGTACCCGCCGAAGGGGGCCAGCGGGTTGAACCGCCCGCCGTTGATGTCGACCTGCCCGGTGTCCATCCGGCGGGCGAAGGCCACGGCCTCCGCGTCGTCGGCGGCCCAGACAGCGCCGGCCAGGCCGTACACGGTGTCGTTGGCGATCCGCAGGGCGTCGTCCACGTCCTCGTACCGGAGGATCGAGAGGACCGGGCCGAAGATCTCCTCGCGGGCGATGGTCATCTCCGGGGTGACATCGGCGAACACCGTGGGACTGACGTAGTACCCCGGCGTCCTCGGGGCCTCGGGACCGCCCGCGACCAGCCTGGCGCCCTGCGCGATGCCCTGTTCGATGTAGCCGCGCACCCGGGCCTGCTGCCCGGCGTTGACGAGGGGGCCGACCCGCTCCCCCGGTACGTACTTGGCGACGGCCGCCGCAGCGAGGGCCACCGCCTCCTCGTACCGCTCGCCGTCGACCAGCATCCGGGTCCAGGCACTGCACGTCTGGCCGGAGTTGGACATCACATTGGCCACCCCGACCGCGACGGCCCTGGCGAGATCGGCGCCGGGCAGGATCACATTGGCGGACTTGCCCCCCAGTTCCAGGGCCACGCGCTTGACGGCGGCGCCCGCGGTGGCGCCGATCCGCCTGCCGACGGCGGTCGATCCGGTGAAGGAGACGAGGTCGACGTCCTCGTGCTCGGCGAGCGCCTGACCGGCGACCGGGCCGAGTCCGGTGACGAGGTTGAAGACCCCGGCGGGCAGCCGGGCCTCCTCGATGGCCTCGGCGAACAGCTGGGCGGAGAGCGGGGTGTCCTCGGCGGGCTTGAGGACGACCGTGCAGCCCGCGGCGAGCGCGGGGGCGACCTTGGCGACGATCTGGTGGAGCGGGTAGTTCCAGGGAGTGATCGCGCCGACCACGCCGACGGGCTCCAGCAGGACGGTGGAGTTGCCGAGCTTCTCCTCGAAGCTGTACGAGGCGGCCAGTTCGGCGTACGAACCGGCGACCAGGACCGGCACACCCGCGTGCACCGCCTGCGAGAGCGGGAGCGGCGCGCCCAGTTCCGCGGTGACGGTCTCGGCGATCTCGTCCTTGCGGGCGGCCAGGACGTCGCGCAGCGCGGCGAGGCGGGCGGCGCGCTCGGCGGGCGGGGTGGCGGCCCAGCCGGGGAACGCGGCGCGGGCGGCCCGTACGGCGGCGTCGACGTCCGCGGCCGTGCCCGCCGGAACCCGGGCGATGACCCGCTCGTCCGCCGGGTTCACGACATCGATCGTGTCCGGTCCCTCGGCCGGCCGCCACGTACCACCGATATACATCCCGTCATGGGCCTTCATGGCATGTCCTCCAGGGCATGGGTGCCGCCGATGTCGTCCGAGCCCCAAACTAGCGCCGTTAGTTTTTGGACGCCAGGGACCGTCCGGAGACGCCGGTCACGTCCCGCCCGGGGATTCGCCCGGTCCCGCCGGCGGCCGTCACGGCCCGGACGATGCCGAGGGGAATGCCCGCGCCGAGCACCACCGGTGAGGTGAGCGCGGCCCCGTACCGGGGAGGCCGCCGGACGAGCGGAACCCCAGGTCAACGGGGTGCCGTTACGGAGACGGGGATGGCGTTGAGCACGGCGGTGCCGGAGAGCGGGTCGAGCAGCGTGCCGTCGAGCAGCTGATTGACATTGACCCCGGGGTCCACCGCCGCGACCGACATCCGGGCGCCGGCGCGGTGGTGCCCCCAGCCGTGCGGGAGGCTCACCACCCCGGTCCGTACCGTGTCGGTGATCTCCGCCGGGGCCTCGATCTCCCCGCCGCTCGCCGCGATCCGGGCGGTGGCGCCGTCCGTCAGTCCGATGCGGGCCGCGTCGTCGGGGTGGATCTGGAGGGTGCAGACATTGCTGCCGCCGCGCAGGGTGGCGATGTTGTGCATCCAGCTGTTGTTGGAGCGCAGATGGCGGCGGCCGACGAGGACGAGCGGCACGGTCCGCCCGTCCGGGACGGCCCCGTCCGCCCGGGGGCTCCTTTCGCGCAGGGCGCGCCGCAGCCTCGGCAGGTCGGCGGCGATCGGGGCCGGAAGGAGTTCGATGCGTCCGCTGCGGGTGCGCAGGACCTCCGGGACGCGCGGCCGGAGCGGGCCGAGGTCGATGCCGTGCGGGTGGGCGAGGAGCTCGTCGAGCGTGAGGCCGTACGGTCCCAGGCGCAGCATCAGGTCCAGCCGCCGTTCCGGGCCGGTGTCCCCGGACAGCCCGGCGGCGAGCTCCTTCGGCGCGCCGGCCCGGGTGAGCAGGGCCTCGACGGCCAGGTCGTCGACGGTCCGCGGGGGCGCTCCGTGCATCCCGCCCACGGCCAGGACGAGACGGGCGAGGATCTCGCTCTCGTCCATCCGGCCGTCCTCCAGGGGCACGGCGGGGCGTGTGTAGCGGACCTGGTTGCGGACGGCCAGGGAATTCAGCGCGAAGTCGAAGTGGGCGCTCTGCGAGGGCGGCGGCGGGGGCAGCACCACATCGGCGTGACGCGAGGTCTCGTTGAGGTACGGGTCGACGCTGACCATGAAGTCGAGCCCGCCGGCGAGGGCCCGGTCGAGGCGGTCGCCGTCCGGCGCGGAGAGCACCGGGTTGGCGGCGAGCACGATCAGGGCCCGGATCCGGCCCTCGCCGGGGGTCTCGATCTCCTCGGCGAGGGCGGCCATGGGCAGTTCGCCCTTGGCCTCGGGGTGCGCGGAGACCCGGCTCGTCCAGCGGCCCAGCGCGAAGCCCTTGCCGGGTGCGGCGGGCCGGGGGGCGCGGGCGGTGGCGGAGAGCGGGAAGAGTACGCCGCCGGGCCGGTCGAGGTTGCCGGTGAGGATGTTGAGGACGTCGATCAGCCAGCTGGCGAGGGTGCCGTGCTCGACGGTGCAGCTGCCGATGCGCCCGTAGACGGCGGCGGTGGGGGCGGCGGCCAGTTCGCGGGCGATGGCCCGGATCTCACCGGCGTCCATGTCGCAGGCCCCGGCGACCGCTTCCGGGGTGAACTCCTCCATCGCTCCGGCGAGTTCACCGAGGCCTTCGAGGTGTGCGGCCGAGGCGCCCGGGTCGGTGAGCCGCTCGTCGAACAGCACGTTCACCAGGGCGGCCAGCAGCAGGGCGTCGCCGCCGGGCCGGATCGCGACATGCCGGTCGGCCAGGCGGGCGGTGCGGGTGCGGCGCGGGTCGACGACGGTGAGCGTGCCGCCGCGGCGGCGCAGCGCCTTGAGCCTGCCGGGGAAATCGGGGGCGGTGCAGAGGCTGCCGTTGGACTCCAGCGGGTTGGCGCCGAGGAGCAGCAGGTGATCGGTGCGGTCCAGGTCGGGTACGGCGATGGCGTTCGGGTCTCCGAAGAGCAGCCCGCTGGAGACGTGCTTCGGCATCTGGTCGAGGGTGCTGGCGGTGAACAGGCCGCGGGTACGGAGCGTGGCGAGCAGGAGCGACGGATACAGGGCGCCGGCCATCGTGTGCACATTGGGGTTGCCGAGGACGACACCGACGCATTGCCTCCCGTGGGCCTCCATCAGCTCCGGGACCCGGGCGGCGATCAGGTCGAACGCCTCGCTCCAGGCGGCCTCGCGCAGCACACCGTCCCGGCGCACGAGCGGGGCGCGCAGCCGGTCGGGGTCGGCGTCGAGACCGCCGAAGGACGCGCCCTTGGGACAGATGAATCCCTGGCTGAACACATCGTCCCGGTCGCCCCGGGCGCCGGTGACCCTCGTCCCCTCGATGGTGAGGGTGAGACCGCAGGCGGCTTCGCACAGGGGGCAGATGCGGGGTGCGGTGCGGGTGGCATGGGAGCCGTCGGTCATGGGCCCTCCCCGGGGCAGCGGCAGCGGAGGCGCGGGCACGACCGGGTACGGCCGCGCACCGGGCGAGCATACCGACCGGTACGCATGGCGGGGAGGGGTCGGCGGCGGCCGTCAGTCGAGGATCCGTCCGAGGTAGGCCGTGACCAGGACCCGGGTCTCGGCGACGATGGCCCGGTCGCCCGACGGGTCGGTGCGGAAGGCGAGTTGGAAGAGTGCGTCGGCGGCCTCGACGCTGACCAGGATCGCCCGGAGCAGGTGCTCGTCGGGAGTGCGGCCGAGGTGGCCGGCGAGCAGGTCGGCGAGCTTGGCCGCGACCCGCCGGTTGGCGTCGCCCATGGGGTCGTCGGCCGGGGACGGGGCGCCGAAGTCGACGAGGGCGAAGCCGGGGACGGACCGCTTCATCGCGAGGTACTCGTCCAGTACGGCGTCGATGACCGCGCGCCAGTCGGCGGCCGGAATGCCGGTGAGCCGCGCGGTGATGCGCTCCGCGTAGCTGTTCAGATTGCGCAGGGCCAGGGCGTCGACCAGGGCCCGCTTGTTGGAGAAGAACCGGTAGACGGAGCCGATGGGCACCTGTGCCCGGACGGCGACGGCACGGGTGGAGAGCCGTTCGTAGCCGGTCTCGTCGAGCAGTTCGGCGCAGGCGTCGAGTATCCGGGCGAGACGTTCGGCGCTGCGCTGCTGCACGGGGGCGCGGCGGAGGTTCGGGTTCGCATGGGGCACGGGCTCCATGATGCCGTGGGTCTCCTCTGCGGGAACGGGCGGTGGCCGCCGGCCCGTCAGGCGATGAGCAGGGTGAGTCCGCCGAGGGTGTAGGCAATCATCAGGACCAGCAGGGGCAGTTGCCCGGCGACCGCGCGGCCCGGCGGGAACAGCCGCACGGACCGGTCGTGGGCGGCGACGACCCCGAGCACATGGCCGAGCACGATGGCGGCGACCTGGAGCGTGGCGAGGGCGCCGGGTCCCAGGGGCGGCCCGGGGGCGGCGGGATTGTCGGTGCCGAGTGCCATCATGACGGTGCGTGGCCCTTCGGTGACGAAGAGCGTGAAGTAGTGGGCGACGAGATAGCCGAGGGCGATCGGGACGAGCGAATGCGCGAAGCCGGTGAGGGGGTGCGGCAGCCGGCCGGATATCAGCCGGGTGGCTCCGGCGCACAGGGTGTAGAGGGCGGCGACCAGGGCGACGGCGCCGAGGAGTCCGAGCGTGGCGGCCTCGGTCCGGCCCAGGGGCGAGGTCTGGACGGTGGTGATCCAGGAGGGGGCGTCGGAGAAGCCGTCGTAGGCGGTGGATCCGAGCATGACGCAGACGGTGGCGACGAGCCCGGGGACCTGCGCGGTGGCGTCGAGTCCGTTGAACGGGGAGCGCAGGACGAGGCTGCGGTCCAAGCGGCGGCGGCCGAGCGGGGAGAGGCGGGCCAGCAGGCCGGAGTAGACCTCGAAGGCATCGGCGTGGTCGAACCAGCGGGCGCCGTGGCGGGCGGCGCCCGCGAGATGGACCGCGGTGTACACGGCGAGGAAGAGGAGGAGCGCGGTGGCCGACGCGGGGTCGGGGGCGACAAGTTCGAGCCAGGTGAAGGCGAGCAGCCCGGCCGCCGCGGGCCACATCCCCAGCCGGGCGGGGACGGGGCGGCCGGCGGCCGGGTCCCGGCGCAGGGCGCGGCAGGCCAGGAGGTGCACGGTGCGCAGGGGGTTGAGCAGCCGCCAGACGGGGCCCAGGAGCAGGGAGGCCGGGACGAGCCCGACCCAGAAGAGCACATAGAGCGCACCGGCCGCCGGATTGCGTTCCGGGTCGTCCGGGCCGAGGAGGAGCTGGAGCACGACGAACAGGGCGGCGCCCGCCCCGAGGACGCGCGCCGCGATACGCGTGGGCCGGGCGTCGGCGAGCCGCCGCACGGCGCCGGGCAGCGGTCGGCCCGCCCGGTCGCCCCGGAAACGGGAGGCGGACCAGAGCAGGCCGAGCGCGAGGAAGGAGACGAAGAGCGCGGTGAACGCGCCCGCGAAGGCGTAGAAGGGCGACAGCGGCAGGTCGTGCTGCGAGCCGACGCCGTGGGCGAGGACGGACACCGTGCGCACCGGGCCTTCCGGACCCGTCACCGTACGACGAGCTGGGTCAGGAGCAGGCCGGACCCATGTGTCTCGACCTCGAAGAGCCCGGTGCGGTCGGCGGTGAGGGTGAGGGTGGTGGTGCGGCCGGCGGGCAGGTCGGCCTCCTTGTCGTAGCCGTGGACATGAAGGGTGTCGGCGCGGTCGGTGCGGACCCGCAGGGCGACACGTTCGCCCTTCTTGACCTCTGTGCGGCCGGGCGCGGGACTCACCTTGCCGTGGGCGATGGAGATGTCCAGGGTGCGGTCGGCGGCGGGCCGGTCCGGTGGGCCTGACGGTCTTCCGGAGGCACCGGACGTACCGGAGGCGCCGGGGGCGAGGGGAGCGGTGGCCTGGATCGGCCTTGCCGCGACGGCCCAGGCCGTGTGGTCGTCGGCGTAGAGCCGGGCGGTGAGGGAGCGGGGACCGTCCGCCGTGGAGCGGGCGAGCGCGCCGGGGAGGTGGTACCAGGGCCCGTAGAGCCGGGCGAGCGGGCGGCCGTCGAGGAACAGGCGGACATGGCCGCGCCCGGGAAGGGCCGCGCCTCCCACGCTGTCCGGGGTGAAGCGGAAGTTCCGTACGGAGACATGGACGTTCCAGCCGTCCTCGGAGTCGGGCCGCACGGACAGCTCCGCCGCCGGCGCCCGGTCCGCGTCCACCTGGCGCAGACGGTGGCCGTTGCCGTCGTCCGCGGCGAGCAGCCGCCCGACGGCACCGCTCGCCTGCTCATGGCCGGTCCCGGGCTTGTGGTGCGTGGTGGCGCGCCCCCCGCAGCCACTCGCCCCGAGGACGAGGGCGAGGGTGAGGGCGGCGAGGACTGCGACGGCACGGGTACGGCCCTTCACCGGGCGTTCGCGACAGGCCGGTACCTCCACGGGTCCGGCGGTGCGGGTACGGGCCGGGTTCATGACGGCTCTCCGTTCGTGACGGGCCGGGTTCATGACGGCTCTCCGTTCGTGACGGGCCGGGCGGCGGAGTGCTGCCGGTCCGGGTCGCCGGGGCTCTCCCGGGGCCCGCCGGCCCGCTCCGCGGCCTCCGCGCCGTGCCGGGCCGCGGCGACGACCGCCCACACCACCCACACCACACCGAGCAGCCCCCGCACCCACGCCGGGCTCAGCGGTATCCACGGGATCATCAGGACCCCCTTGTCGAAGGCGTCCAGCAGGGTGAGCGCCCCCAGGGCGAGGGTGGTCCAGCCGAAGCCGGGCCGCTCGCGGCGCAGCACGAGCCCGATCCCGGTCCACCACACACCCGTCAGCAGCAGCGCCACGGCGGGCAGATAGGTGGCGGTGAGCCCCATGGTCGCGCCGGCCACATCCAGGGCCAGGCCGACGGCGCCGAGCAGGGTCAGCGCGGTCGCGGCCCGGCTGTGGCGCAGCCTGCGCCACCACAGCACCCCGCCGACCAGGGCGAGAACCACCGCGAGCCCCAGGGCCGCCTGCACCTCGATGCGTTCGATGCCCCGTGCCCCGTACCAGTCGCAGCCCGCCGGAAGCCGGCGCGCCTGCACGTTGTAGTCGGAGCAGACGAGCAGGTGGGCGAGTTTGACCGGCTCGCCGGCCAGCCGGTCGGTGGACCCGGACACCTCGCCGCGCTCCGCTCCGCACGCGGGCAGGGTGCGCGGGGTGGAGGGTCCCGTTCCGGGCTGCCAGCAGTTGGACTCGCCCTGTCCGTCCCACCACACATCGGTCCGGTTGGGCCGGGACCTGCCCTGCTTGTCCGTGCCGAGGTGGTTGTCGGCGTAGCGGTTGTGATGGGACGTGTCGGTCTGCTTGGCGAGGGAGTCCTCGCCCCGGATGAACGCGGGGGCGGCGCTGAGGAAGAACGCGGCGCGCTCGTGCCCGTAGACCCAGTTGTTCTCGTACAGGTTCCAGTTGCCGCCCGCGGTGATGATGCCGGTGCCGGGGGGCATGGAGATCTGCGGGCAGACGACCCCCCGCTCGTAGCCGCGTTCGACGGGGGGCTTGGCGCAGGTGCCGTCGGCGACGTACGGGTAGTAGTCGGCGTTGTTGTCGTGGATCAGGTTGCGTTCGAAGCGGGCGTGGTTCTGCGGCAGGCCGGGGTGACCGGGGAAGGCGCTGTCCATGGAGGCGCCGCCCATGTTGTGGTCGAACTCGTTGTCGTGGACATAGACGGAGTCGCCCGCCGTGCCGGAGTAGCCGACCATGTTGTGGTGGCTCCGGCAGCCGGTGATCTCGATGGCGTAGCGCGGGACGTCGTAGCCGCGGCCGTCGTTGATGTTCGACGCGCTGCCCGGGTAGATGCCGGAGTCGCCGTTCCCGTAGGACTCGCAGTTCTTGTAGAGCCCGTGGTCGCTGGCGAAGGTGAGGAAGCCGTACTCGTCGTTCCACCGGGTGAGGACGTCGTCGATGACGAAGCCGTCCTGGGCCAGGACGTACAGCGAGTTGAAGGTGGTGCGCTGCGCGGTGAAGTTCTTGAAGTAGATCCCGTCGGACTTGTCCGCGCGGATCGCGTTCAGCTTCTGGTACTTGGCGTCGATGACGACATCCGTGCGGTCCGCGCCCGTCCCCTCGATCTGGAGGTTCTTCTTGCCGAGGATCGCGACCAGGTTCTGGTTGTGCGGGCACTGCTTCTGCTGCGCGTAGCTGAGGATCTGGTAGCCGAGCTGTGAGTCGGGGGCCTTGAGCCGGGCGCACTCCCCGACCGGCTTGGGGAGCGAGGGCTCCTCCTCGTAGAGGCCCGGCAGGACAGCGATGTTGGTGCCGGGCCGGACGGCCGCGTCGACCGCCTGCTGGAGATGCCGGTAGCCGGTTTCGCGGCACTGCTCGAAGAGGGCCATGTTCCGGGCCTTCAACTGTGCCGGGAAGCCCGCCGTGCGGCGCACGAAGTCCGCCCGGTCGGTCTTGCAGACCAGCAGGTCCGGTGGTCCGGTGCGGTACTCGGGAACGCTGCCGGTGCCGTCGGGCAGGGTCAGCGGCCGTTCTTCGTGCGCTTGGGCGGCCGGGGCCGCGAGCAGCGCGGCGACGAGCGCCGCGAGAACCACCAGGAGTCTGCGTGTCCACGACATGTGCGGGAGAGTAGAGCATTGTTCATCTTTTGGAACCCCCTTGCGCACCACGAATGCCGTTGACGCACCACGTTCCGATTCCTACGGTTACCCATAGGATTCGTTGTCCGGCGGATTCCAGGCACCCTCAGCACCGGGAGCGCATGATGAGCGGCATCGAGCAGGCGAGGAAGACGGCGGAGGGGCTGGCCCATTCCTCGGGTTTCGGCAATGAGCACAGCTCGGAGGCGGTACCGGGCGCCCTGCCGCACGGCCGCAACTCACCCCAGCGCGCCCCGCTGGGGCTGTACGCGGAGCAGCTGAGCGGGTCCGCGTTCACCGAACCCCGGGCCCAGAACCGGCGTTCCTGGCTCTACCGGATCCGCCCCTCCGCGGCCCACCCGCCGTTCGTCCGTGTCGACAACGGCACCGTGCGCACCGCACCGTTCACCGAGTCGGTCCCCGACCCCAACCGGCTCCGCTGGAACCCGCTGCCCGCCCCCTCCCCCGGCACCGACTTCCTGTCCGGTCTGTGGACGCTGGGCGGCAACGGCGACGCCGCGCAGCGCACCGGCATGGCCGTGCACCTCTACCACGCCAACTCCTCCATGACGGACCGGGTGTTCAGCGACTCCGACGGTGAGCTGCTGATCGTCCCGGAGCGCGGCGGTCTGCTGCTGCGGACCGAACTGGGCCTGCTGCACGTCGAACCGGGCCGGATCGCGCTGATCCCGCGCGGTGTCCGCTTCCGGGTGGAGCTGCTGGAGGAGACCGCCCGCGGCTATGTCTGCGAGAACTACGGTCAGCCGTTCGCCCTCCCCGACCTCGGCCCGATCGGCGCCAACGGCCTCGCCAACGCCCGGGACTTCCTGGCGCCGGTCGCCGCGTACGAGGACCGCGAGGGCCCGGTCGAGGTGATCAACAAGTTCTGCGGAAACCTGTGGTCCGCGACGTACGACCACTCCCCGCTCGATGTCGTCGCCTGGCACGGGAACCACACGCCGTACGTCTACGACCTGCGCCGTTTCAATGTCATCGGCACCATCAGCTACGACCACCCGGACCCCTCGATCTTCACCGTACTGACGTCACCGTCCGACACCCCCGGCCTCGCCGGAGTGGACTTCGTCGTCTTCGCCCCGCGCTGGCTGGTCGGCGAGGACACCTTCCGCCCGCCGTACTTCCACCGCAATGTGATGAGCGAGTACATGGGACTGATCGAGGGGGCGTACGACGCGAAGGCGGACGGCTTCGTCCCGGGCGGCGGCTCCCTGCACAACATGATGTCCGCGCACGGCCCCGACCGGGAGACCTTCGACCGGGCGAGCGCGGCGGAGCTGAAACCGCAGAGGATCGACGACGGCCTCGCCTTCATGTTCGAGACCCGGTGGCCGGTCACGGCGACCGCGCAGGCCGCGGGCGCCGACCACCTGCAGCGTGGGTACGACGACGTATGGCAGGGTCTGACCCGCAACTTCCGGCCATAGGCGGACCGGGGCGGAGCGCCCCGGCCGGGGAGACCGGGCCGCGGCGCCGGGACGTCGGCGGAGGGCGGGCGAGCGAGCTGAACGAGGTGGACAGGGTGAGCGAAGCTCAGGGCACGAGCCGGGTCGATGGATCGCACAGGGCCGGGGATGTGCTCGGGGCTCGGGGAATGCGCGGGACCCAGGGCGCGCGTGGGGCGGACGAGGCGCGTCGCCCGCCCTCCTTCGCACCCGACTCCCTGGTCCTGAACCGGAAGCTTCCTCTCTGGTACCAGGTCTCGCAGTCGCTGCGGGCCTCGATACTGGGCCGCCCGCAGGATGCCTCCCCGCGGCTGCCCACCGAGGAACAGCTCGCCGCGCACTACGGGGTCAGCGTGCTCACCATGCGCCAGGCACTCAAGGAGCTGGAGACGGAAGGGCTGATCAGCAGGCACCGGCGGCGCGGCACGTTCATCGAGCCGCGCGCCCGGCGCGTCTCGCCGGTCCGGCTGCTGGGCTCGGTCGACGCGATCGTGGCGCAGCAGTCGGGCGAGCGGACCACCGTGCTCGGACACGGGCCGGGCCCGGTTCCGGGCGACCTCGCCGAGTTCTTCCCGGACTGCGCCGAGGTGGTCGGCTACCGGCGGCTCCGCTGCGACGGCGAGACGGGCGAGCCCACCAACTGGGCGGAGAACGCGCTGCGCCCCGAGATCGCGGCCCGGCTCGATGTGGCCGATCTCGAACGGTGGCCGATGACCAAGGTGCTGCGCGACGCCGTGGGGGTGCGGATCTCCCGGATCACCGACACCGTCGAAGCACGCCTGGCCGACCCGGCCACCGCCGAACTGCTCCAGGTCCCGCTGCTCAGCCCGATCCTGCACTACACGGGGGTGACCTACGACGACGACGGGCGCGTCGTGGATGTGGCGCGGATCAGATACCGGGGAGACCGCTTCTCCTTCTCCGTGACGGTCGAGGCACACTGACCCCGCCCCGCGGTGGCACCGCCCGCCGCTACGATGCCGGTGGTTCGGCGGACGCGGCGGGGCGGAGGACGACACGGTGGCAGCGCGGAGGGCGGCCGGAGCCGGCGGGAACGCGGAGTTCCCGCTGCTCGACGAGTTGATGCCGTGGTCCGTACGGCCCCTCAGAACCGGACGCCCCTGGGTGAGGAGCCCCGACCCGGCGACGCTCAGGGCGCGCTGGGAGCGGCTGACGCGGGCCGAAGGCGCCGAGCGGGAGCGGCTGTTCGCGTCCAGCCGCCTCCGTACGCCGCACACCGCCGTCGCCGCTCTGCCCGGCCGGGCCACCCGTACGGGCAGATTCGCCCGGGACCCCGGCCCGTTCCCCGACCCCGTACGGATCCTGCACGGACCGTTCGACGAACAGTGGCTGATCCCCGATCACCGGCTGATCGACGCCGCCCGCCCCGAACTGTGGCGGGTCGCCGACGGGCACCAGCTCTTCGCCGTCGAGCACGGCTTCGTCCCCCAGGACACCGGGCCCGCCCTCTGGGTGAGCGCGCTGCTTCCGGACGGGCACTCCCCCGCCGGCCGGCCCGGCCGGATCCGGCCGCTGTACCGGCGGCCCGGCGGTACGGAGCCCAATCTGACGCCGGGCCTGCTCGATCTGCTGCGTGACCGGCTGGGCGACGCGGGCGAGGGCGGTTGCGGCGGCAACGACGGCAGCAGCGAGGTCGCGCTCACCGCCGAGTCCGTCCTGGCCTGGGCCCTCGCCGTCGCCCTCCCCTCCCCCGGCGGCTGCCGGGTGCCCCTGCCCGCCGACGGACGGCTCTGGGCCGCGGGTGTGGGGCTGGGCCGGGAGCTGATGCGACCGCAGTTGCGCGGGGCGCGCGGCGGGGAGCGCCCCCGGCTGCCGGGCGGCCGTCGCCCCTATGTGCGGGCCGCGATCCCGCCCCGGCCGCGGACGCTGGACTACGACCCGGACGGCGAGGTGCTCGCCGTCGGCGAGGGCCGCATCTCGCCCGTACCGGCGGGTGCCTGGGAGTTCCGGGTGGGCGGCGTACGGATGCTGGAGCTCTGGTTCGAGCGGCGTACGGCGGCGACGGCGGGGCCCGGAACCGTCGCCGGGAACGGTGCCGCGAACGGGAGCGGCGCAGCAGCCGCGCCGGGGAGCGGGGCGGGAAACGGAACGGGAGGCGGGGCGGAGGCCGGGCGTCCGCCCGTGGACGCGGGCCTGGTGGCGGTCGGCCCGCACGGCTGGCTCCAGGAGTGGACCTCGGAGCTGCTCGAACTCATCACCGTCCTCGCGCTCCTCGACGGGCTGGAGGACCGTCGGCAGGCGCTGCTGGCGCGGCTGGACGGGGCGCCGCTGATCACCCGGGAGGAGCTGGTGGGCGCCGGAGTGCTGCCCGTTCCCGCGGCGGCCCGGCGGCCCGCGTCCGTGCTCGATCACCACGAGGAAGGGCCGGAGGGGCAGTTCGCCCTGCTGTGAGCGGACCGCGGGCCCGCTCCGGTTGCCGCTCAGACCGGTGGGGGCGGGGCCGGGTGCCGCTCCGGCGCGGGGCGAGCACACCGAAGCACTGCTGCGAGCCCGGGGGATGACGGACGAGCGGGCAGCAGTGCTGTGCCGGGAGGTGTGATCGCCCGCGCCGTCCCGAGCGGCGGGCCGGCCCGGAGGTGATGCGGTCGGTTCAGCGGCGGCTGCCGAAGAGCGAGCGCCGCAGTCGCCGCAGGGGTGCGAAGAGCGAGACACGCGCGCTCTTGCTCCCGCGGCGGTGCGCGGCATCGCGCGAGGTCAGCTCACGCATCAGCAGCGTCGCTTCCGCGGCATCACGCTGGGGGACGGCAGGGCCGCCGAGCACCGCGAGATGGCGGTCGAGGCGCGAACTGGTCGCGCTGCTTCCGCATGTAATGGCAGGCACACGCGGCCTGCTTCGCACCGTTATCTGTTCCATGTCACTCCCCACCCGTACGAGGGCACCCGGCTCGGGCAGGTTAACCCTATCCCCCCGCAGTGACACCCGTGTATCCCGGCCACAGGATTGAGCACACACATACGGAGGTTGACGACCAGTTGCCGAATCTGTCCGATTCCTGGGCGACTTGGACAGATCGGAAGGGCGGAGCCACCGGCAGGAGACCCTGGCGGTCCAGGTCTCCCGCCGCGGGCACCGGCGACGGACGGCCGGACGCGGTCAGGCGGCCGAGTTCAGGACGGGCAGATAGCCGCCCGACTGCCCGGCGGCGGTGGGGTGGTAGGACTCGCCGATGTTGAGCCAGTTCACGCTGTGCAGCCAGGCGCTGCCCGAGCAGATCTCATGGCCCGTGAAGGTCTTCGCGACATCGCCGAAGGTGAATCCGTGGTCGGCGGCCCGCTTGGCGGTGGCCGCGTTGAGGTAGTCGGCGGCGCCGTTGATGGCGGCGCGCTCGTTCTCGCTCAGACCGGCGAGGCAGCTGCCGCCCAGCTTGTAGAAGCGGGGGTAGCCGAGGACGACGACCCGGGCGGAGGGCGCCTTGGCACTGATCGCCGCGTACACGGAGTCGAGCTTGCCGGGCAGGGTGGAGTCGACATAACTGCGGGCCGTGGCGATCCGGCTCAGACAGGTCGACTCCGACTGGAGGACACAGGTGGTCATGACGTCGGCGAAGCCCGCGTCGTTTCCGCCGATGGAGATCGAGACCAGGTCGGTCGAGGAGTTCAGCGGACCGAGCTGACCGCCCGTGACATCACCGGTGCGGGCGCCGGAGCAGGCGGTGAAGGCGAACGAGGCGGGCGAGTTGGCGGCGGCCCAGAGCGCCGGGTAGGCGCGGGTGCTGCGCTTGCAGTCGCCGCTGCCGCTGTCGTAGCTGCCGGCCCCGACACCCGAGGAGTACGAGTCGCCGAGCGCCACGTAGTCGACGGCCTTCACGGAATCCGCGGCGCTCGCCGCACCCGCGCCGGTGAGGGCGAGCACCGTACCGAGCAGGAGAGAGGACGAGAACGCCACGAGTCTGGACATTTTCATGGGACCTCCTTGAGCAGGGGTATCTGCGTCCCTACGTCGTAGCAGGCCCCACCGCCGATCAGGAAGTGTGCATGTCAAAGATATTTGTCGAATGCGCCTTGCCGCCCCCCTGAGTTCACCGGAAGCCGGGGGGCGGCCGGTCCGGTACGAGGTGGTGAAACCCGGGTGCGCGGGGTGGTCCCGTGCCGGATCATGGGCGCCATGTCCGCCAACCCCGAGTCCGCTCTGCCGATCCGGCTCACCGTCGACGACAGTGATTCACCCTCCGATGTCGTCGACGCGCTGTTCCTGGGCCGGTTCGCGACGGGTGAGCAGCCGTACTCCCACAGCTCCTCCCTCGAAAGCGTCAAGTCCGGGGCCACGCTGCTGCCTCCGGCCGCCAAGGTGCTGCGGGCCGCCCGGGGCGACGACCGCAGTGCCGTGCTCGCCGAGGGCGAGGGCTGGACCCTGCTGGTCTCCCGGTGGAGCCGCGGCGCCGACCTCACCGTCACCGCGACCAGCCCCGAGCTGGCGGAGAAGGTGCTCGGCCAGGCGACGGACGGCGCCCGGGACGAGCCGGAACCGCAGCCCGACGACGTGGCCATGGGCTTCTGGTACGTCTCCCCCCGGCGCGGCCCGCACCGCACCACCCGGCAGATCTCCGCCGGGACGTGGGACGAGGTCCGCCCCAACTACACCGCTCCGGTGGCCGAGGCCATGGACCGGCTGATGAAGGTGACCCCCGAGGACATCTCGGGCCGGCTGCTCCTGCTGCACGGCCCGCCGGGCACCGGCAAGACCTCGGCGCTGCGCACCCTGGCCCGGTCCTGGCGCGACTGGTGCCAGGTCGACTGCGTACTGGACCCGGAACGGCTCTTCAACGATGTCGGCTATCTGATGGACATCGCGATCGGCGAGGACGACGGCACGGCGAAGGAACGCTGGCGCCTGCTGCTCCTGGAGGACTGCGACGAGCTGATCCGCGGCGAGGCCAAGCACACGGCGGGCCAGGCGCTGTCCCGGCTGCTGAACCTGACGGACGGTCTGCTGGGCCAGGGCCGCAACGTCCTCGTGGGGGTCACCACCAATGAGGACCTGGAACGGCTTCATCCGGCGGTCGTCAGGCCGGGCCGCTGCCTGGCCCGTATCGAGGTGGGGCCGCTGACCCGCGAGGAGTCGGTGTCCTGGCTGGGTACGGAGGAGGGGCTGGGACGGGACGGTGCGACGCTCGCCGAGCTGTACGCGCTGCGCCGCGGCAGCGGTCCCGCCTCGGTGCCGAAGCAGGACGCGGGAGCGGACGCGGGCCTGTATCTCTGAGCGGCGGTCCGCCGTCCCCGCCGCCGTGCCTCTGCCCGGCGGACCCGGTGCGCCCGGGGCTTCGTCAGCGCGTGTACGCGGCCCGCACGGCGTCCTGGGCGAGCGACACCGCCTGCGCACGGGACAGCCCGAGCCGCCGGGCCAGTTCGGCGTACTCCTGCGCGGCCGTCGCGGCCTTGCGCTCGGCCGCGTCCCCCGCCGCGGCGACGAAGGTCCCGTTCCGGCCCCGGGTCTCGATCACCCCGTCGGCCTCCAGCGCCCGGTAGGCCTTGGCCACGGTGTTGGCGGCGAGGCCGAGTTCATCGGCGAAGCCGCGTACGGTCGGCAGCCGGTAGCCGACGGGCAGCGCGCCGGAGCGGGCCAGTTCGGAGAGCTGCGTGCGCAACTGCTCGTACGGGGCGGTGCTGGCATCCGGGTCAATGGCGATCTTCAGAGTCACGGGGCGATTCTCCCCCACCGCGGGAAAATGGGGAGGCGGTCGCGGCCGTGCTCCACGTAGCGTCCGGCGCATGACTGTGATTGTTCGCGACTTCCTCCCCACCGATGCCGAGGGCTGGGTACGGGTGCGCCGGGCCGCCCTTCCGTACATGGTGACCACGGCCGAGCAGGTGGCCTTCGACCTCGCCACCGCCCATCCGGACCGCCGGTACCGGCTGCTGGTCGCCGAGGAGGACGGGGAGGTCATCGGAACCGCGCAGGTGGGCATCTCCCACGACACCCCCGAGCCCGGCCAGGGGTTCTGCAACCCGTACACACACCCGGACCGGCTGGGGCGCGGGGCGGGTTCGCTGCTGCTGAGCACGGCCGAGGAGTATCTGGCCGGGATCGGGGCGGTCGCCGTGTACACCTGGGTGCTCGAAGGGACGGCCGGCCGGGAGTTCGCTCGGAAGCGCGGCTACGGGCCGAGCCGCCCGGCCCACTTCCTCCACCTCGACCTGGGGAACAGCACGCTGCCGCCGCTCCAGGACGTCCCGGCGGGCGTCGAACTGCGTACGGCGGCCTCCTTCGCCGACGATCCGCGGCCACTGTTCGAGGCGGACGCGGAGACGACGGCGGACGAGCCCAGCGACACCCCCTCCGAACTGGCGGACTACGAGGACTGGCTGAACAGGACCTGGCGCCATCCCTCCTTCGACCGTGAGCTGACCTCGGTGGCGATGGTGGACGGCGAGGTGGCGGCGTTCAGCGCGGCCACCACCGACGGCGACACGACGTATGCGACGGGGATGACCGGCACCCGCCGGGCCCACCGCGGCCGGGGGCTGGCGAAGCTCGCGAAGAACGACTCCCTGCACCGGGCGCGCGCCGCCGGATACACGGACGCGTACACCGGCAATGACGCGGGCAACGGTCCGATGCTGGCGATCAACGAGTGGTTCGGTTACCGGATCTGTGCCACGGAGGTACGCCATGTCCGCGCGCTCGGCTGAACCGGTGGACGTGGTCGTCGCCCTGACCAAGGCGGGCCGCACCAAGATCCGCTACCCCGCCCGTCTGGTCCGCGACGAGGGCGGGCGGGTGACCGTGAGGGCTCCCTGGGCGGCGCCCGGGGTCCGGGACTTCGGCTTCGTACGGTTCGAACCGGGGGATGTGTTCACCGAGCACTACTGGCGGGACCGGTGGTTCGCGGTGAAGGAGGTCCGCACGGGGGCCGGCGAGCTGAAGGGCTGGTACTGCGACATCACCCGGCCCGCCGTCCTGGCGGGCGGCGTGCTGGAGGTCGAGGATCTGGATCTCGACCTGTGGGTGTCGGCGGACGGATCGTCCGTACTGCGGCTGGACGAGGACGAGTTCGCCGACAGCGGCCTCGCCGAACGCGACCCGGCCGCGGCCGGCGCGGCGGTGCGGGCCCTGGACGAACTGGAACACCTCGCCCGCACCGAAGGGCTGGCCCCGCTGCTCGTGTGAGGGCCCGCCCGCCGTGCGCCCGGCCCTGACGTGATCCTGCGGGACGGCTCTCAGCGGGTGCCCGCCACCAGCTCCACCTCGTACCCCGCCGGGTCCTCCAGATACGCGGCGCAGTGCTCGGCGCCGCCCGCGAAGGGATGACGGTCGGGGAACAGCAGCCGCCAGCCGTGCCCGGGGGCATCGGCGACCAGGGCGTCGAGGGCCGCCCGGTCGCGGACGTGGAAGGCCAGGTGGTTGAGACCGGGGCGGCGGCGGTCGTGCGGGCCGTCGGCCAGGGCGGGCGACTGCTCCAGGACGAGATAGCTGTCGCCGCGCCGCCAGCTGCGGCCGTACTGCCACTGCTGGTACGGGACATGGCCGAGGCGTCCGAGCAGCCAGCCCCAGCTTCTCGCGGCCCCGGCCAGGTCGGGTACCCAGAGCTCGATGTGGTGGACCCGGCCGGTGCCTGCCCCGGCGGGCGGCAGGGGGACGGCCCGGCGGACACCCGCCGGGTCGTACGCGATGGGGTCGCCGTCCTCGTGCCAGTGGATCAGGAACCGTTCGTCCGCGCGGTATCCGTCGAGTCCCGCACGGCAGTAGGCGACGATGTCGTCCGGCAGCCCGTCCAGCGGGAACCAGGCCAGCTCCGCGCACTTGTCCGGCTCGGCGTTGCGCGGCGGGCGGGCCGCGTCGTACTCCGCCTCGAAGAACCAGCCCATGCGCGGACCGCCGCCGGGACCCCGGTGCTGCATCACGAGCGCCACCCGCAGCTCCTCGGGGTCCAGCGCCACCCCGATCTCCTCGGACGCCTCCCGGATCATCGCCTCCCGGACGTCCTCGCCGTCCTCCGCGTGGCCGGAGGGCAGGTTGAACAGGCCGTCCCCGTATCCCGTACCGGCCCGGCGGGCGAGCAGGACGTCGGGGCCCCGGCGGAGGATCAGATGAACGTCGACGACCTCGGTGTGCCGTCGCGGCGGCTCCGCGCGGGCCACCAGGGCATACCGCTCGTCGTCCACCTCCCTGCCCCACAGCCGGGCGTCCCCGGAGAGGGCCTCGTGGTGGATGCGCTCCGTGTGCGGGGCCAGCAGCCCGGTGAGACGGGCCGCGGAGAGACCGACGCCGCCCCACACCCCCTCGATCAGCACCAGCCGCCCACCCGGTCTCAGCAGCGCGAACCAGTGGCGGAGGGCCGCCGCCGGATCGGGCAGCAGCCACACCACGTGCCGTGCCACGATCACATCGAACCGCCGGTCCCCCACCGGCGGCCGGACGGCGTCCCCCACCAGCACCTCGGTGCCGGTCCCGGCGAGCTTGGCGCGTGCCTGCTCGGCCATGCGGGGCGAGCGGTCGACGGCGGTGACCCGGTGCCCCTGACCGGCGGCGAGCAACGAGATGCTGCCGGTCCCGCAGCCCAGGTCGAGCACTTCGGAGCCGGTGGCGGGCAGCCAGCTCTCCAGCCGCCCGGCCCAGGCGTGGCGGACCGCCGGATCGAGCAGCCCGTGGTCGGGCTCCTCGTCGAAGGAGTCGGCGGCGGCGTCCCAGTCGATCGTCGTCATGCCCCCGATGGTCTCAGCCGCCACTGACAGCGCGGGGGCCGCTTCCCTCCGTTCCGGCCGCTCTCAAGGGCCTGAGGGCTGTCCCGTACTCCTTGTCGCGGGCGCTACTTCGTGGCCCCGGCCCGCCGGCGCACCACCCGCCCGCGCACCGGCGGCCAGGCCACGATCAGCACCACGATCGCGTAGACGGTCACCGAGAACGGGGTGTCGGCCAGGCCCGAGACGCTCCCGTCGCTGATCTGGAGTGCGCGCCGCAGCTGCTGTTCGGCGGCGGGGCCGAGGATCACCCCGATCACGGCGGGCAGCACCGGCAGCCCGTACCGCCGCATACCGAACCCGATCAGCCCGATGACCAGCAGGACCACCAGGTCGAACGACTCGCCGCCGACCGCGTAGGCACCGACCGCGGCGAAGAACAGGATGCCCGCGTACAGATAGGGGCGCGGGATCCGCAGAAGCTTCGCCCACACGGGTGCCAGCGGCAGGTTGAGGGCGAGCAGCAGCACCATGCCGACGAAGAGCGAGGCGATGAGGCCCCAGACCAGCTCGGGTTCGCGTTCGAACAGGAGCGGGCCGGGCTGGATGCCGTACTGCTGGAAGGCGGCCAGCATCACGGCGGCGACGGCGGTGGTGGGCAGACCGAGGGTGAGCATCGACACGAGCGTGCCGGCCGCGGAGGCGGAGGCCGCCGCCTCCGGCCCCGCGACACCTTCGATGGCGCCCTTGCCGAACTGCGCGCGGTGTCGGGAGAGACGTTTCTCCGTGACGTACGAGAGGAAGGTGGGGATCTCCGCTCCGCCCGCCGGGATCGCGCCGAACGGGAAGCCGATGAGGGGGCCGCGCAGCCAGGGCTTCCAGGTGCGCCCGAGGTCCTCCCGGCCGAGCCAGGGGCGGCCGACGGGGATCGGCTCGCCGGTGGAGCGGCGCAGATGGGCGGCGACCCAGAGCGCCTCGCCGATGGCGAAGAGGCCGACCGCGACGATCACCACGTCGACCCCGTCGGCCAGGTGGAGCGAGCCGAAGGTGAGGCGCTGCCGGCCGGTCATCCCGTCGAGGCCCACGAGGCCGATGGTGAGACCGATGAGGAGGGAGGCGAGGCCGCGGATTCGGGAGGAGCCGAGGACGGAGGTGACGGCGATGAAGGCCAGCACCATGATCGCGAAGTAGTCGGGGGCACCGATGTCCACGGCGAGCGAGGCCACCGTCGGGGCGAGGACGACCAGCAGGACCGTGCCGATCATGCCGCCCGCGAAGTGTCCGATCGCCGCGGCGGCCAGCGCCTGTGCGCCGCGGCCGGCCCTGGCCATCGGGTTGCCCTCGATCGCGGCGACGACGGCCGCGCTCTCCCCGGGGGTGTTGAGGAGGATCGAGGTGGTCGAGCCGCCGAACATCGCGCCGTAGTAGATCCCGGCGAACATGATGAACGCCCCGGTCGGTTCGAGTCCGTAGGTGACCGGCAGCAGCAGCGCCACCGCCATGGCCGGTCCGATGCCGGGGAGCACACCGATCGCCGTGCCCAGCAGGACGCCGAGGGCGGCCCAGAGCAGGTTGACGGGCGTGAGCGCGGTGCCGAAGCCGTCGATGAGGGAGTTGAGGGAATCCATCGGTCAGACCACTCCCATCAGCGGGCCGCCGGGGAGGGGGACCCCGAGCAGCTTGTCGAAGACGATGTACGTGACGAGGGAGAGCCCGGCCGCGATGAGCGGGTCGCGGTCGTGGTGCCGGCTGCCCAGCGCGTGGGCGGAGCCCCAGAAGAGCAGTGCCCCGGCGGCCGGGAAGCCGAGCGGCTCGATCAGTACGGCGCCCGCGAGGAACACCGCGGCGAGCAGGAGCACGGTGCGCCGGTCGGCCGGCTCGGCGAGGTCGACGTCCTCGCCTCCCTCCGCCTCGCCGCGGCCTCCGCGCAGGACGTCCGCGGCGAGGAGGACGGCGACCAGGAGCAGCCCGGCGCCGACGACGACCGGGACGGTCCTGGGACCGACGGGTCCGCGCTGGGTGATGTCGAGGCTCATGGTGAGGGCGTCGGTGAGGACGAGGACGCCGAGGGCCAGCAGCAGGACACAGACGCCGAGTTCGGAGTGCCCGCGCAGCCAGGAACCGCGCCCCGAAGGGGTGCCTGGTCCGGGGGCGGGTTCATGGGCGGGGCCGGGACCGGTATCGGGTCCGGTACCGGGGTCGGGGGCGGGGGATCGCCTGTCGTCGGTGGTCACAGTCCCAGCTCCTTGAGGACCGTGGCGACGCGCCGGTCCTGGGCGTCCAGGAAGTCGCCGAAGGCATCGCCGGTGAGGAAGGCGTCGTCCCAGCCGTTCTTCTTCATCGAGTCCTTCCACTGCTTCGAGTCGTGCAGTTTCCGGATCAGGCCGACGAGCTTGTCGCGTTCGGCCTCGGAGAGACCGGGCGGTGCGACGATGCCGCGCCAGTTGGTGAATTCGGTGTCGAGCCCGGCCTCGCGGAGGGTGGGGGCGTCGAGCCCGGGGACCCGCTCCGGACCGGTGACGGCGAGCAGGCGCAGCCCGCCCGCCTTGATCTGGTCGAGGTATTCGCCGACCCCGCTGACGCCGAAGGCGACCTTGTCGCCGAGGATCGAGGCGAGCAGTTCGCCACCGCCGTCGAACGGGACGTAGTTGACCTGCTTCGGGGCGATGCCCGCGGCCTTCGCCATCAGCATCGGGGCGAGGTGGTCGGGGCCGCCGGGCGAGGAACCGCCGCCGACCGGGAGTTTCGCCGGGTCGGCCCGCCATGCCGTGAGCAGCTGGCCGATGGAGCGGTACGGGGAGTCCTCGGCGACGACGACGATGTCCTGCTCCTCGGTGAGCCGGGCGATCGGAGTGGTGTCACCGAGGGTCTTGGGGGACTTGTTGGTGTGCACCGCGCCGACCACGCCGAGGCCCATGGACATCGCGAGCCTGCCGTTGCCGTGCTCGCCGACGAGCCGGGTCAGACCGACGGTGCCGCCCGCGCCGGGGAGGTTGAACACCTCGACGCCGTGGGTGAGTCCGGCGTCCTCGGCGTTCTTCGCGGCGGTGCGCGCCGTGATGTCGTAGCCGCCGCCGGGGGTGTTGGGGACCATGAGGCGCAGTCCGGGGATCTGGGTACCGCTGTCCGGGCCGCCGCCCGTGGAGAGCAGCGGCGGCCCCACGAACACCAGCACCGCGGCCCCGAGCAGGGCGAGGGGAGTGCGCAATCGCACGGGTTCCGCCTTTCGCTGTGAAGTGGCCCACATGTTGCCCGCGCGTCAACGGCCTGTCTCCGTTGCGGAATCAACGGACGTTGTGGTCGTTGTGGTCGCGCTCTACGGTGGCCGCGTGACAAAGGTGCTGGTGGTGGACGACGACTTCATGGTCGCGAAGCTGCACAGCCGTTATGTGTCCGCGATGGACGGATTCACGGTCGTCGGGGTGGCGCACAACGGCGCCGAAGCGCTGCGCGCGGCGGGGCGGCTGCGCCCCGATCTGATCCTGCTCGACGTCTATCTGCCCGACATGGACGGAATCAGTGTGCTGCGGGAGCTGCGTGCGGCGGAGGAGCGGGAAGCGGACCGCCACAGCGCCGACGCGCTCTTCATCACCGCCGCCCGCGACGCGGGGGTGGTCCGCGCGGCGTTGCGGGCCGGGGCGCTGCACTACCTGATCAAGCCGTTCCACCGGTCGGCCCTGGTGGAGCAGTTGCAGCACGTGGCCTCGCTGCGCAGCCGGCTCGACGCGCTGGACGAGGCGCGGAAGGAGGCCCGTCAGGAGGACGTGGACCGTATCTTCGGCACCCGCCCGCCGGGCTCCCGCGAACTGCCCAAGGGTCTCGCGGCGCACACGGCCGACCTGGTGGAGCGCATCCTGCGGGAACACCCCGGGGGTCTGTCCGCCTCCGAGTGCGCGCAGGCGGGGTCACTGTCCCGGGTCAGCACCCGCCGCTACCTCGAGTACTTCGCGGAGACGGGGCGGGCCGAGGTGACCTTGCGGTACGGGGGGACGGGGCGGCCCGAGCGCCGCTACCGGGCGCTGGGCTGAGCCCCTCCCCCGCGGCGGCCGGGGCCCGCCGCCCGCCCCCGCCGGGCAGCGGTCCCCGGTGCGCCGGCCGGGTCAGCCGACCGCCGAGGCGCAGGTCGTCGGGGTGGCGCGCGACGGGTCGAGGGCGTTGGCCACTTCGTGGAAGGCGATCCTGTCGATGGTCCCGATCGCCACATGCTCGGACAGGTCGACCGGGCACAGGTCCTGGAGCAGGACGTTGCGCACGTTCGGGCCGTCCAGGTACTGCGTGCGGTACGGGGTCACGACCTCGTCGTACCGGGTCGCGATGACGGTGTAGCGGACGCCCGGCACGGTGTCGCCGCCCGCGTTGAGCCGGGTGATGAACGGCGAGCCCGCGATCTGGTCGGCGAGGCCGGGGGTCTTCTCGGTGAGCAGGTCCTCGGCGCCGGGGAAGTACGGCAGGAGCCTGGTCAGTCCGAGGAGCGTGGTGCCGTGGTTGTCGGGGGCGATCCCGATGAGGGCGTTCACCTTGTCGGCGCCGCCGAGGAACTTCAGGTAGTAGTTCGGCATCATGCCGCCCTGCGAGTGGCCGACCAGGTCGGCCTCCGGCGCTCCGGTGGCGGCGAGCACCTTGTCGACGAACACGTCGAGCTGTCCGGCGGACTTGTCGATGGGGCCGAGCCCGTTGAAGAACGGCACGCCGGGGAGCTGTCCGTAGTCGAGCGAGTAGACGCAGTAGCCCCGGTTGACGAGGTAGGGGGCGAGGACGAGCCAGTTGTCGACCGAGTTCCCGAAGGTTCCGTGGACCAGGACGACCGGGCGGGGGTGGGCGGCGGAGGGCTTGCAGGAGTAGTCGTTCCAGCCACGGGAGGTGGCGGCCTCCCCGGCGGTGGACGCCGAGGGGGAGGCGGTGGGGGCGGCTGCGGTCGCGGTCGCCGCGGGGGTGGCGAGGGCCGCGACGGCGAGGAGCAGTGCGGCGAGCGTTCTGCGCGGACGCGGGGTGCGCGACGCACGTGTCCAGGGCAGCATCGTGTGGTCTCCTTGCGGCTCAGGGAGTGGCGATGTCGGTGCGTCCTGCGGCCCGGACCACAAGTCTGGTGGTGCTGTTCCTTCCGATGCACTTACCGTGCTCATGCCAAATTACGCACGAGTAGGGTCGTGGGGGAAGTTACGCGTCGGTAAAAACTGACGCCGCATCACCGTAGTCCGCGCTCCAGCCGCATGACCGCACGTCAGGCGGCGAGCCGCCCCGGCTTCACCGCCTGCGGTCCGAACCTCGCCCGCAGCCGGTCCGACACCTCCTCGATCCGGCGGGCCCGCTCGTCCGCCGGGTCGAAGCTGAGCTGACGCGCCGCCCGTTCCGCGTCGCCGAGCCCCTCGGCCCGCAGCCCGATCACCCGGACCCGGGCCCGTTGCAGACCGAGCGAGTCCTGGATCCGGTACGCCAGTTCGGTGAGCGCCGCCGAGTGGGCGGTGGGCTCCCGGAGCGTGCGGCTGCGGGTCAGCGTCGCGTAGCCCTTCCGGTCGGCGTACCGCACGGAGACCGCGAGCCCCCGGCACACCTGACCTTCGCCGCGCAGCCGGGCACCGAGCTCCTCGGTGAGCGAGAGCAGTGCGCGGCGGTGCCGCTCCCGGTCCAGCTCGTCGCGCGGGAAGGAGCGTTCGGCGGCGATGGAGCGGGCCGCGGCGTTCGGGACGACCCGGGTGCGGTCGATGCCGTTCGCCCGCTCCCACACCTCGCGCCCGGTCCGCACCCCGGTGATCCGCTGCAGGGTGGCCGGCGACGCCGCGGCGATCCGGCCGACGGAGTCGAGCCCGTATCCGCACAGGGTGCGGGCCGTCGCCGCCCCGACACCGTCCAGCGCGGCGGCCGGCCGGGGCGCGAGGAACGCGGCCTCCTGCCCGTCGGGCACCACGAAGGTCGTCCCGGGCGCGGCCTGCCGCGCCGCCATCCGGGCCAGCATGGGGTTGCCGGCCGCCCCGATCGCGCAGTCCACGCCGTGCAGGGCGAGCGCGCGGACCCGGATCACCGACGCCAGGTCCACCGCGTCCTGCCCGAAGTAGCGCAGCGCGCCGCTCACATCGGCGAGCGCCCCGTCGGGCGGCGCGGCCTCGACGACCGGGGTGAACGCGCCCAGGAGGGCGAGCAGCCCCTCGTACCCGGCGCCGCCCACCGGCCCCCCGCCGATCCGGCGGAACCGCAGGAACAGGATTGTCGCCCGGCCGTTCATCCCGCGCTCCCGGGGCTCTGGTGCCACAGCTTCCTTCCGGTGGGAGTCCCTTCACCGGGGGGCTGGAGGTCGGACCAGGGGTTCATCTCGTAACCGGTGGGCAGCTCGATGCGCCGGCCGGTGTCCCGGGGCTCCTTCTCCGGAGCGGCGTCCGGGACCTCCGCCAGCCGCGCCGCGACCGCGTCGAGTCCGCCGCTGCGGCGCAGCTCCGCCAGTTCCGCCAGATTCCAGGCCGCGGCGCCGACCACGCTCAGGCTCCGCGGACCGCGCCGCTGCACCACGCCGCGCACCAGCAGCAGCCAGGAGTGGAAGACCGTGTGCGCGCAGGCCTCGTGGCTGTCGTCGAAGAAGGCCAGGTCCACCAGGCCGGTGCCGTCGTCCAGGGTGGTGAAGATGACCCGCCGGCCGGAGCGGACCGGTGGGGTCTGGGTGGCCGCCTTGGCCCCCGCGACCAGCACGGTCTCACCGTGCCGGGCCTCCCGCAGCCGCTTGGCGGAGAGCGCGCCCAGTTCCTTCAGGAAGACTTGGTGGTCCTCCATCAGATGGCGCGAGACATCCATGCTCAGCACGCCGAGTTCGGCGCTGAGCCGCTCCGCGTCATTGAGGTCGGGCAGGCCCGCGGAACCGGACTTCCGGCCCTCCCCCAGCGGGAGCTGAGCCCCGTGGGTGCCCGGACCGGCACTCCGCCGGGCGCGGTGGAGCTCGAAGAGGTGCAGCAGCAGATCACGGCGGTTGGCGCCGAAGGCGTCCAACGCGCCGACCTGGGCCAGCCGTTCGGCGGCCGGCCTGCCCGGCCGGGCGCGCTGCCAGAAGTCCAGCAGCGAGCTGTAGGGCTGCCCGGCCTCGATCCGGGCGACCTCGGCCTCACTGATGCCATGGACGTCCGAGAGCGCCAGCCGCAGCCCCCAGGTCCCGGGCCCGCCCCCTTCATCGGACACCAGTTCGATTCGATGGGTGGCCGCCGACCGGTTCACATCCAGCGGCAGCACCGGCACCCCGCGCCGCCGCGCGTCCGCGAGGAGCAGCCGCTTGGGGTACATCCCCGGGTCGTGCGTGAGCAGCCCGGCGTAGAAGGCCGCCGGATGGTGCGCCTTGAGCCAGGCCGACTGGTAGGTCGGTACGGCGAAGGCGACCGCGTGCGCCTTGCAGAAGCCGTAGCTGCCGAAGGCTTCGATGATCTCCCAGGTACGGGCGATCACTTCGATGCCGTACCCCCTCGCGGCCGCGCGCCGCGCGAACCAGACCTTGATCCGGCCCTGCGACCCGGGGTCGGAGAGCCCGCGCCGCACCCGGTCGGCCTCGCCACGGCCGCAGCCGGTCATGATGTCCACCATCTCGATGATCTGTTCGTGGAAGACGACCACGCCATAGGTGTCGCGCAGCGGCCCTTCCAGGTCGGGATGCGGACAGCGGACGGGCGCCCGGCCGTGCCGGGCCTCGATGAACGGCCGCACCATGTCGGCCGCGACCGGGCCGGGCCGGAACAGCGAGATGTCGACGACCAGGTCGTGGAAGGTGGCGGGCTGGAGCCTGCCGATCAGATCGCGCTGGCCCGGCGACTCGATCTGGAAGCAGCCCAGCGTCTCTGCGGTCCTGATCAGCCGGTACGTCTCCGGATCACCGGGCGGCACGGCGTCGAGGTCGACCTCCTCCCCCGAGGCCCGCTTCACCTCCGTGACCGCGTGCGCCATCGCCGACTGCATCCGTACGCCCAGCACATCGAGTTTGAGCAGTCCGAGGTGCTCCACGTCCTCCTTGTCGAACTGCGACATCGGAAAGCCCTCGCCGCTGGTGGGCACGACGGGGGTACGGCTCAGCAGCGCGGCGTCCGAGAGCAGGACCCCGCACGGGTGCATGGCGATGCCGCGGGGCAGCGCGTCCAGCGCCTCCACCAGCTCCCAGAGCCTCCCGTACCTCTCCTTCCGCTCCGCCACCGCCCTCAGTTCGGGCAGTTCCTCCATGGCGGCGCGGGCGTCGCGGGCCCGGATGTGCGGGAAGGCCTTGGCGAGCCGGTCGGTCTCGGCCGGGTCCATGGAGAGCGCGGCCCCGACGTCCCGGATGGCGTGGCGCACCCGGTAGGTCTCGGGCATGGCGACGGTGGCGACCCGTTCGGCGCCGAAGCGGCCGATGATCCTGCGGTAGACGTCGAGACGGCGGGCCGATTCGACGTCGATGTCGATGTCGGGCAGCACGAAGCGCCGCTTGGACAGGAAGCGCTCCATCAGCAGCCCGTGTTCGACCGGGTCGGCGTGCGCGATGCCCAGGAGATGGTTGACCAGGGAGCCCGCGCCGGAACCTCGGGCGGCGACCCGGATTCCCATGTCCCGCACGTCGTCGACGACTTGGGCGACCGTGAGGAAGTACGAGGCGAAGCCGTGGTGGGCGATGATGTCCAGTTCGTGGTGCATCCGCTCCCAGTAGTCGCGCCTGCGGTCGTGGCCGCGCAGCACCATGCCCGCGGCGGCCCGGGAGGCCAGCACCCGCTGGGCGGTGCGCCGCCCGGCGCCGACCAGGCGCGGTTCGGGGAAGTGGACGGTGCCGAGGCCGAGGTCGTCCTCGGGGTCGACGAGGCAGGCGTCGGCGGTGCGGCGGGTCTCCGCCAGCAGCCGCGCCCCGGCGTCCGGGCCGAGACCCGCGGCGGCGGTGATCCGCTCGGCGGTCTCCCGCATCGCACGGGCGTCCTTGAGCCAGCGCTCACCGCTGTCGAGGGGCGAGCGGCGCGGGTCGACGGGGACGAGCCTGCGGGCCGAGTCGAGCACATCGGCGACCGGGCCCTGCCCCGGGTCGGCGTACCGGACCGCATTGGTCAGCACGGCCCGCACGCCCTGCTCGGCGGCGAAACCGACGGTCCGGGCGGCGAGCCGCAGCGAACCCGGCCCGGTGCCCGCACGGCCGTGGTGGACGGCTTCGAGGCGCAGGTCGTCGCCGTACATCTCCCGCCAGGGCGCGAGCAGCGCGGCGGCCCGGTCGGGACGGCCCGCGGCCAGCGCCCCGCCCACCTCGGAGGCGGGCCCGAGCAGCACGGTGAGCCCTTCGGCGGGCAGCGAGGGCCAGTCCACCAGGGGCGGCCCGGCGCCGGCGGACGGGTCCGGGGACGCGGCATGGGCGGCGGTGACGAGCCGGCACAGTTCCGCCCAGCCGTGTGCGCCGTCACGGGCGAGGAAGGTGACCCGGGGTGCGGATTCATCGACAAAGGCACCACCGCGCACGGGCGCCCGCAGCCGATGCGTGCGGCCCTCCTCCCCCGTACGCCGCGCCACCGCGAGTTCGACGCCGAGGAGCGGCCGGATCCCGGCCTTCTCGCAGGCCCGGACGAAGCGGACGGCGCCCGCGAGGGTGTCGCGGTCGGTCAGCGCGAGGGCGTCCATCCCCCGCTCGGCGGCACGTTCGGCCAGCCGCTCCGGGTGCGAGGCCCCGTATCTCAGGGAGAACCCGGAAACGGTGTGCAGATGCGTGAACCCGGGCATCCGCACCTCCTGGACCGTTCCGTCACTCACCACCCCCCTTGTCTCCACCATAGACCAAGTTTCGAACATTCGTACGATACCCGGGGTGCGGGGCACCTCCCGGACGCCCCATCAGCCATTCGGCCCAGCCCCGCCTGCGTAAACAGCGGACCGCCCGGACCGTGGGGGCATGACTTTCGTCGACGAGGTGAAGAACGCCGTCACCACACGGGCCGCACTGCTCGTGATCGGTGTGCTCGGGCTGCAGCTCCTGTTCATCGCGTCCTACGTCGGAGCGCTGCACAAGCCGAAGCCGACCGATGTCCCGTTCGGGGTGGTGGCCCCCCAGCAGATGTCCCAGCAGCTCGTCACCCAGCTGGACGATCTGCCCGGCGGCCCGCTGGACCCCCGCACGGTCACTGACGCCGCACAGGCCCGCGAGCAGATCCTGAACCGCGACATCGACGGAGCGTTGATCGTCGACCCGGCGGGGAGGACCGACACCTTGCTGGTCGCCTCCGGCGGCGGCACCGTGCTGGCCTCCTCCCTGGAGAAGATCCTCACCGAGGTCGAGGCCACCCAGCGCCGGGCCGTGCGCACCGTGGACGTGGCCCCGGCCTCCCCCGAAGACTTCGACGGGCTCTCGTCCTTCTACCTCGTCGTGGGCTGGTGCGTGGGCGGGTACCTCTGCGCCTCGATCCTGGCGATCAGCGCCGGCACCAAGCCCGCCAACCGGCAGCGCGCGGCGATCCGGACCGGGGTGATGGCGCTGTACTCGATCGCGGGAGGCATCGGCGGCGCGGTCATCATCGGACCGATCCTCGGCGCCCTGCCCGGCAGCTTGTGGGGGCTGTCCGGCCTGGGCGCGCTGGTCGTCTTCTCGGTCGGCATGATCACGCTCGCCCTGGAGGCGCTCACCGGCATCGTCGGCATCGGACTGGCCGTCCTGATCATCGTGATCGCGGGCAACCCGAGCGCGGGCGGCGCCTTCCCGCTGCCGATGCTGCCGGACTTCTGGCGGGCGATCGGCCCCGCCCTGCCCCCGGGCGCCGGCACCTGGGTGGCCCGCTCGATCGCGTACTTCAAGGGCAACGCGGTCACCGGGCCGCTGCTGGTGCTCTCCGCCTGGGCGGTCGTCGGCACCGTCGGCACCCTGCTGCTGTCCCTGCGGCACAAGCCGGAGACGGACCCGCCCGCTCCGGCACCCTCGGCGGCGACGGCACCGGGCGGGCCGCCCCTCACCTGAGCCCGTCCACGGCCCGGCGGTCTCCTCGAAGCCCCCGGCGGCCCCGGGCCCCGACGGTCCGGAAACCCCGGAACCCCGATGCCCGGTGCCTGCTCGGCACCGGGCATCCGGGCGGGGTACGCGCGCCTCCGGTCAGCTGCCGTAGTACGCCTGCCGCATCAGCCGGGTCATGTCGTCGATCATCGGCATCCGCGGGTTGGCGGGGGCGCACTGGTCGGCGTACGCGTTCATCGCCTGCTGCGGCAGCGCCTCGACGAAGGCCGTCTCGTCGACGCCCGCCTCGGCGAAGGAGGCCGGGATCCCGCACTTGGCGCGCAGTTCCTCGACGGCACGGGCGTAGGACTCGACCCCTTCGGCCGGGGTGGAGGCGGGCAGCCCCAGCATCCGGGCGATCTCCTGGAACCGCTCCGGGGCCCGGTAGACCTCGGCCTTCGGCCAGGGGGTGGCCTTGCCGGTGACCTGGCCGTTGTGCCGGATCACATGTGGCAGGAGCAGCGCGTTGGTGCGGCCGTGCGGGACATGGAAGGTGTTGCCCAGGGTGTGGGCCATGGCGTGCACCAGGCCGAGGAAGGCGTTGGCGAAGGCCATTCCGGCGACGGTCGAGGCGTTGTGCATCTTCTCCCGCGCCTCGGGGTCCCGGGCCCCGTCGACCACACAGCGCTCCAGGTTGCCGAAGATCAGCTTGATGGCCTGGAGGCAGAGCCCGTCGGTGTAGTCGTTGGCGTAGACGGAGACGTACGCCTCGGTGGCATGGGTCAGCGCGTCGAACCCGGAGTCCGCGGTGACGTTCGGCGGCAGGCCCATCGGCAGCACCGGGTCGACGATGGCGACGTTCGGGGTGAGGGCGTAGTCGGCGAGCGGGTACTTCCGGGCGGCCGCCGGGTCGGAGATCACCGCGAACGGGGTGACCTCGCTGCCCGTGCCCGAGGTGGTCGGGACGGCGACCAGCTGCGCCTTCTCGCCCAGCGAGGGGAAGGTGTAGGCACGCTTGCGGATGTCGAAGAACTTCTCCTTGGTGTCGGCGAACTCGACCTCGGGGTGCTCGTACATCAGCCACATGATCTTCGCCGCGTCCATCGCGGAGCCGCCGCCCAGCGCGATGATCGTGTCCGGTGCGAAGTCGCGCATCAGCGCGGCCCCGGCGGTTACGGTCTCCAGTTCGGGGTTCGGCTCGACGTCGTCGATCACCTGGAGGGTCACCGGTCCGCCCTCGCGGGAGCGCAGGATGTCGATGACCTTCTGTACGTAACCCAGCCTGCCCATGGTCCTGTCGGTGACGACGGTGACCCGGTTCAGCCCGTCCATCTCGCCGAGGTAGCGCAGCGCGTTGCGCTCGAAGTAGATCTTCGGCGGCACCTTGAACCACTGCATGTTGTTGTTGCGCCGCCCGATCCGCTTGATGTTGATGAGGTTGACCGCGGAGACATTGCCGGAGACCGAATTGTGCCCGTAGCTGCCGCAGCCGAGGGTGAGGGAGGGCAGAAAGGCGTTGTACACGTCGCCGATACCCCCGAAGGTCGAGGGCGCGTTGACGATGATCCGGGCCGCCTTGACGCGCCTGCCGAATTCCTCGGCCAGTTCCACGTCCTCGGTGTGAATGGCCGCGCTGTGTCCCAGCCCGTCGAACTCGACCATCTGGGCGGAGAGTTCGAGGCCGTGCCGGGTGGAATCGGCCTTCAGAGCGGCCAGCACCGGGGAAAGCTTCTCCCGGGTGAGCGGTTCGCCCTCACCGACCTCCGCGCATTCGGCGATCAGCAGTGCGGTGTTCTCGGGGACCTGGAATCCGGCCTGTTCGGCGATCCACCGCGGGGACCTCCCGACGACATCCGCGTTCAGCTTCCCGCCGGAGCAGTCGGCGGCGAAGGCCGTGGTGCCGAAGACGAACTCCTCCAGCTTGGTCTTCTCGGCGGCGGTGACGACATACGCGCCCAGCCGCTCGAATTCCGCGAGACCCCGGTCGTACACCTCGCGGTCGAGGATGACGGCCTGCTCGGAGGCGCAGATCATGCCGTGGTCGAAGGACTTCGAGAGCACGATGTCGTGCACCGCGCGCCGGAGCCCGCCACTGCTGGTGACATACGCGGGCACGTTTCCCGCGCCGACGCCCAGGGCGGGCTTCCCGCACGAGTAGGCGGCCTTGACCATGGCGTTCCCGCCGGTCGCCAGGATGGTGGAGACACCGTCGTGGTGCATCAGGAGGCGCGTCGCCTCCATCGAGGGCTCCTCGATCCACTGCACGCAGTCCTCGGGCGCGCCGGCCGCGACCGCCGCGTCGCGGACCGTCCTGGCGGCTTCGGCCGAGCAGTGCTGCGCGGAGGGGTGGAAGGCGAAGACGACCGGGTTGCGGGTCTTCAGCGCGATCAGCGCCTTGAAGACGGTGGTGGAGGTCGGGTTGGTCACCGGGGTCATCGCGCAGACGACACCGACCGGCTCGGCGATCTCGGTGATGCCGTTCAACTCGTCGCGGCCGATGACCCCGACGGTCTTCAGCCCGGCCATCGAGTGCGTGATGTGCTCACAGGCGAACAGGTTCTTGACGGCCTTGTCCTCGAAGAGCCCGCGCCCGGTCTCCTCGACCGCCAGCCGCGCGAGCTCACCGTGCCGGCCGAGCGCGGCGAGCGAGGCCTTCTTGACGATGTGGTCGACCTGTTCCTGTGTGAACGACCCGTATGCGTCGAGCGCGTTCAAGGCCCTACGGACCAGTCCGTCCACCATCTCTTCGGCCTGCATGACAGGAACTCCTTCATCGGGTCGCGCTCCTTGACCCCTCCATTCGACACCTGTGATCACTCCGGAACCGGCCACCAAAGACCCTGGTGGAAGGGCCCAAAGTCCTCTCCCGGCCGCTCGATTTCCCCATGAAACCCACTCCCACCTGCGAAGACACCCGGGGACCAAAGCCCTTCCCGAGCTTGTGAAAACGTTCACGAATAATGCGCGCGACGGCGCGCGGGGAAGCGCGCGGCCGCGGTGCGGGATCCGGCGGAAGCCCCCCGCCCCGTACCTTCACGCCAAGACCTTCACGGTTCCTTCCGACAGGGAGTCCCCGTGACGCCCCTGATGGGTCATCATCGAAAAGGCAGCACACGCCGGGCACACCGTGCCCGGACCGGCCGGGGAACCGAGGCGGAGGAGGCACGGGTGCGAAGTCGGGTGCGCGCGGCGGACGGGCGGCATCTGATGGTGGAGTGCCTGGGCGATCCGCGCGGCAGACCGGTCTTCCTGCTCCACGGCATGCCGGGCAGCAGGCTGGGCCCCGCTCCACGCGGCATGGTGCTCTACCAGCGCCGCACCCAGCTGATCACCTATGACCGCCCCGGGTACGGCGGCTCCGACCGCCACGCGGGCCGCCGGGTGAGCGATGTCGTCGAGGACGTACGGGCGATCGCCGACTCCCTGGGCCTGGAACGGTTCGCCGTCGTGGGACGCTCCGGCGGCGCCCCGCACGCCCTGGCCTGCGCGGCGCTGATGCCGGACCGGGTCACCCGCACCGCCGCCCTGGTCGGCCTCGCGCCCTGGGACGCGGAGGGCCTCGACTGGTTCGAGGGGATGGCGGAGTCGAATGTGCTCGCGTACTCCACCGCCGCGGCCGACCCGGACGGCCTCGCGGAGTCCTTCATCATCCGCTCCGAGGAGATCCGGCGGAACCCGGTCAGACTCCTGGACGATCTGCGCCGGGAGCTGACCGCGTCCGACCGCGTGGTGGTCAACGACGCCGGGATCCGCTCGATGCTGCTGCGCAACTACCGCGAGGGGCTGCGCACTTCTGCGTACGGATGGATCGACGACGCCATCGCGTTCTGCCGTCCCTGGGGCTTCGACCCGGCGGAGATCACCGGTCCGGTGATGCTCTGGCACGGCGAGAAGGACGTGTTCTCACCGGTCGGCCACTCCCGCTGGCTGGCCGGCCAGATCCCCGGGGCCACCGCCGTACTGGAACCGGCGGCGGCGCACTTCGACGCGCTGTCCGCGCTCCCCGGCATCCTCAACTGGCTGCTGGACGACCGGGAGTGCCCGGCCGCCTGACCCCGGCCGGGCCCGCCGGACGGGCGGGCCCGGCCCGGCTCACACCGCGAGCGGTTCCAGTTCGCGCCGGAACCGGCGCTCGTCCCGGGCGATCCGGGTCAGCGGATGCTCGTCGCCGAGCTGCCTGGACAGCTCGGCGACCACCTCCGCCCGCAGCTGCACCGCCTCGTTCTCGCGTCCCAGCGCGTCGAGCGTGACCGCCCTGTTCGAGGTCATGGCCAGGGTCTCGGGGTGGTAGGCCCCGAGGGCCTCCCGCAGCTGCGAGGACAGCCGCTCCTCCGTCTCCAGCACGATGTCGAGCTCCCCCCGGTCCGCGGTCGCGCTGGCCAGGTTCATCACGCAGAACAGGGTGTTCGGGTGCTCACGGCCGAACCGCTCCCGCATCGAGGCGACCACCTGCCTCAGCAGCCTCTCGGCCTGCTCCGCCTCCCCCGTCCCCGACAGATAGACACCGAGGTTGTTCTGCGCGGCCAGGGTGTACGGGTGCTTCTCCCCCGGCACCTTCATGTACTGGTCGACCACCTCCCGTGCCGCGTCCCTGGCCTGGACCGGCTCGCCCGCCGCGAACAGGTCCGCCGCCAGGTTGAGGTCGCAGGCCAGCGAATCGGGGTTGGCCATGGTGTACTTCGCGCGGTACCTGGCACGGGTGGCCACCGTCAGCCGGTGGGCGTCCTCGAAACGTCCCGCCCTGCGCAGCGAGACCGCCAGGCTCTTCGCGGCGCTGAGCGTGGTCGGATAGCTCCGGCCGAGCGTCCGCTTGAAGGCGTCGTACGTGCGGCTGAGCAGACCGACGGAGTCCTCGTACCGCCCGATCTCCCGCAGGTCACGGGCCAGGTTCATGGCGGAGGAGAGACTGTAGGGGTGCTCCGCGCCGAGCACTTCGGTCCGTGAGTCGTAGACGTCCTGGTCGATCTCGCGGGCCTTGGCGTACTGCCCGATGCTCCGCAGGTTCAGGGCCAGGTTGTTGGCCGCCGCCAGCGTCCTGGGGTGATCGTCGTGGAAGATCTGGCTGAACCCGTCGCGGGCGTCGGTCGCCAGCTCGATCGCCCGGCCGTAGTCACCGAGCAGACCGAGGTCGATGGCCAGACTGCTGGTGGTCATGTAGGTGTGCGGGTGCTCCTGGCCCAGCACCTCCCGCTGCCGCTGGAGGGTCAGCTCGTCGAGCTCCTTGGCCTCCACATAACGCCCGCGCGTACGCAGGATGTTGGAGAGGTGGAAGCAGAGGTAGAGGTACTGGAGGTCCCGCTCCCCCAGCGTCTCCAGCCAGGTCTCGCGCAGTTCGTCACCGAGGGTGGCCGCGGTCCGGACGTCCCCGCGCTTCCACAGATAGCGCACCCGGTCGATCAGGAGCCTGCGGGGCTCCGGCTCCTTGCAGTTGCGCGCGTCGGACGGGCCCAGGTGCGGCCAGATGGTGGCGAAGGTCTGCCAGGTCTCCGGGTTGTCGATCGGCTCGTCGTCGTCGGGCCGCGCACCCGCCAGAATGCGGTGGACGACATGGCGGGCCTCCCGCTGCTCCTCCTCGCTGAGCTGGGCCCTGATCACCGCCTGCACCAGACGGTGCACCTGGATGGAGTTGGACACCTGGTCGACCTTGGCGAGGGCGAACCGGCCGATCTCCCGGATGACCCGGCCGAGCACCAGCTTCTCCTGGAGCGAGGCGTCGTACGGTTTCAGCGCCTCGATCATCTCCTTGCTGTACAGGAGATTCGCGGAGATCGGCTCAGGGGCGAAGAAGGCGCAGAGCTGGAGCAGCCGCACCGCGGCGGGCGAGCGCTCCTTGAGCCGGGCGATGGAGATGTTCCAGGTCGCGGCGACCGGTTCGGGATAGCCGGCGGGCTGGTTGAGGGCCAGGACCTGGGGGGCCTGCTGGGCGAGCTGTTCCAGATAGGCGCCGATGGGGGTGGCGGTCTCCGCGATCCAGGCCGCCGCCTGCTCGACGGCGAGCGGCAGGTCACCGACCGCGGTGGCCACCTGGGCGGCGTCGTCGTCGCTGAGTCCCGGGGCGCGGCGCTGGAGGTGCTCGATGGACTCCTCGCGGAGGAAGACGTCGACGGGCAGCGCGTCGCCGTGCTGGGACCAGGTCTGGTTCCGGGAGGTCACCAGGATGTGGCCGGAGCCGCCCTGCGGGAAGTAGCGGCGGAGCTGTTCGGGGTCGTCGGCGTTGTCGAAGACCAGCAGCCAGCGGTCCGAGGGCACTCCGCGCCGCAGCAGGTCGACGGCCTCCTGCGAGGCCGCGGCCATGTCCTCGCCGCCCTGGGCACCGAGCCGGACGGCGAGTTCGGCCAGTGAGGCGACCACGTCGTCGGGCTGCTCGGACGATATCCACCAGACCAGGTCGTAGTCGGCCATGAAGCGGTGCACATACTCCAGCGCCACCTGGGTCTTGCCGACGCCGCCGAGTCCGTACAGGGTCTGCGGCTGCGGCAGGACCACCGCCATGCCGCCGCCGAGCTGGTCGCGCATCCGTTCCAGGACGAGGGAGCGGCCGGTGAATCCGGGGTTGCGCGGCGGGGCGTTCCAGATCCTCGGTACGGTGCCGGGGAAGCGGGGCCCCGGTGACGTCCCGTCGACCAGCTGCACCGGCCGGTCCAGTGCGCGCATCAGGGCCGTGGTCGCGTGCACCTCGTCGAGCCGGAAGAGGTCGACGGGGTTGCGGTCGATGTAGGGGGCGCTGAGGCGTACGTCCCCGACCCTGAACGGCAGCAGCTGGCGCCGGCCGCCGCCGGGGTCCTCGGAGACCGCGCGGTCCCACAGGCCCACCGCGCGCTGCGACTTGAGGTAGGCGCTGGAGAGCAGGACGACGGTCCTGGCCGCGTTCTCGGCGGTGACGTCCGCCGGTTCGGGGCGCTCGCTCCGTTCGGCTGAGACATCGCGCGGGACGACCCGGAAGCCGGCCCGGGTGAGGACGGACTCGATCCAGTCGGCCCACATCCGGTTCTCCGCCACATAGCTGAGGAAGAGGTCGGCGGGCAGCGCGGGCCTGCGGCGGGTGAAGGCGTCCCGGATGCGCAGGCGCACCTCTTCGCCCACCGGCGGCATGGCGGTGATCTGCCGGTCGGTGAGGACCGCGGTGAGCCGTTCGAAGGCGGAGAGCAGCGAGTTGGTGAGCCCGGCCTCGTCCCCGAAGGTGGCGAGCGTCTCCTCGTACGCGTAGTAGGGGCGGTACGGAATCTCCACCGCGCCCCAGTAGGCGGTCAGTTCGTCGCCCGAGAGATCGCGCGGCAGCCGGTCGAACTTGAGCCGGGCCAGCGCCCGTCCGGCGTCGGCCTTCTCCTTCTCGCCCTCGTCGATACGCATCGGGACGGGGAAGATCGCGATGGGACGGCCGGTGTAGCGCTCGGCGATCTGCCGGGCGACGGAGGCGGCGCCGTCGATGGACTGGTCGCTGAGGGTGAAGCAGTCGACGAGCACGTCGGGGAGGTGGACGGTGCAGATGTCGGCGATGTCGCTGAGGCCGGTACGGCTGTCGATGAGGACGTAGTCGTAGTTGGCCTTCATGTCCTCGCGCAGGGCGTCGAAGAAGTGGCCGCCGCCGAGCCGGTCGTAGAAGTTGTCCCAGTCGAAGGTGGAGACGGTCGCGGAGTATTCGCGGTTCTGCCGGCCGGCCGAGACGAAGTCGAGGGTGCCGCCCTGCGGGAACTCCCAGCCGAGCGCCTCGGGGGTGAGGGAGACCGCGTGCGGCTGGATACGGGCGTACTCGCGGTGCCAGTCGTCCGCGCGCTGGGCGGGGCTGGTGGCTGCCCAGGCGTACTCGGTGATCAGGTCGATCACGCCGGTGGTGGCACCGAGGGTGGAGGGGTCGAGGAAGGGATGGAAGAACCGGTGCAGACCGGGTGCCTCCAGGTCCCAGTCGACGGCCAGGACCCGCTTGCCGTTGGCGGCGAGGATCCAGGCCGTGTTGGCCAGGGCCATCGTGCGGCCCGTACCGCCCTTGTACGAGTAGAAAGTGACGATGCGCCCGTCACGACCGGCTGTCATACGTCCTCCGCTTGCGTCGCAGGGTCGTTCGGGTCGGGTAGGAAGCTGGTGTTGCCCATGGGTCCCATCAGCCGCGTCCGTTCGCTGTGTCCTCCGCCGGTGGCCGGTGGGTACGCCGTCGCGTGGCGCAGATACTGCTGGGCGGCCACCTCGACCACCTGGGGCAGGATCTGCCCGAAGGCGTCCATGGTCGGCACTCCTTTGGCCGCCGCGCGGCAGAAGGCCCGCCCCTGCCGCATCTTGGCCGGCATGGTCTGTTCGAGTTTCTCGGTGAGTTCGGCCTCGGCCGCCCGGCTCTGGTGGTCGTCGCGGTTCCACGGCACGACCATGGTCACCCAGGGGCGGTTCTCGGCGTCGAAGGCGGCGAGCCGGCGCCGCCGCTCCTCGTCCTGGAGGGCCCAGCGGTCGACGAGGAGTATCTCGGGGGTGCTGGGCGACTGTTTGCCCTCGGGCTGCCCGGACTCCTCGTCGAACGAGGATATGACGGCCTGGTAGTTGAGCGAGCGCACCAGTTCCTCGGCCACATAGGCCAGCGGTCTCGCGGCGGCCGGATGATAGGGGTTCCAGTCCTGCGGGTTGTCGCCGTAGTAGTCGCTGTTGCGCCCCTCGGGCAGGTCGTGGCGGGTGGGCGCGCAGATGGTGATCCGCATCGGCCGGGGGGCGCCCACGCCGCTGCTGCGCGAGCCGAAGGCGCTGGGCGCGAGCCGGTAGTCGACCGGCCGGCCGGTGTCGATCCGCACCGTGTCGGCGACACTGACGATCCGCTTGGCCAGTTCGTAGACGGCCCGTTCGTAGTCCTGGGCGAACAGCCTGAGCTTGATCAGCCCATAGAGTCCGTCGCTGACGTACCGGTCCCCGAAGTCCCGGTGGTTGAACTGCAACCGCTCCGCCGAACCCGGCAGTTGGCTGGGAGGTACCGGGACCCAGAGCGCGGGGACGATCGCTTCGGCCGGCTGGTTCGAGCGCGCCCGGTGGTGGATGGCGCGCTGTTCGAACGCGTACCACTCCTTGCCGCACATCTCGCTGGCGAAGTAGCGCGGTGAGAACAGCGGGACGAAGACCCGGCAGGTGGCGAGCACTCCGCCGAGCCGTTCCGACCAGCCCTCACCGGAGCGTATCTCCCGGTCCATGAACCCCGCGGGTGCGCCCGCGGGCAGATCGGTCATGGCCATCACATGGCCGCACAGATCTTGGAATAACCGTTCGACCCACATATCGGGGTCCGTTCCACCGCCGTACCCCGGTGTATGCGCGTAACTCAGAAAGAAGTACGGCCGATGGTCCGCCGCTCGCTGCTGCGTCGATGCGTGCACACGACCCCCGTCCTGTGTGAGCACTCGCATCCGAGGAGTAGGAAAAGAATGCGAGCGAATTCATCATTCCGGAGCAGACTGCGCTCCACCCCCCTGGCGTTCGGTCATTGAACGCCGCTTTTCGGTCAACCGTTCCCGGTTTCGGTCCCGGGTGTTATTGATCAAGAACAGCGTCGCGGCCCTTTCCCCCAGTTGTCCCGTGTGTACCGCTGATCTCTTTCCGTACTACGGCCAGAAGACGCTTTCCGTCGACGGTCGGTTCTGCCGCCTTTTCGATCATGTCGAGCGCTTCCGGTACGCCCTTGAGGAACCGTGGCGCGAAGAGACCGAGTCCTGCCCGTTCATAGGTCTCCGTCAGCAGCCGGGAGAACGATACGGATTCTTCCCGCCAGGGCAACCGATGATCCCAGGATCCGTCCGACGCGTACAGATCCGTGACTTCGGCAAGCGCCCGCAGTTTCGCCCGCCGGAAACCGCCCAGCAGTGCGAGCGCCAGCTCCCGGGCGTCCCCGCCCGCGCCGATCGCGAGCGCGCCGTAGCCGTGCCGCCCCACGACGGCCCCGCCGCCGGCCGACGGGGCCAGCGGGGTCAGGGTGGTGAGCGTCCCGGCCGCCTCGGCCGCCAGTTCCGGTACGGCGTCCTCCAGCAGCGCCCAGGCCGCCGCGAGGCGTGCGCCCCAGGCCTCGGCCCCCTCCCGGCCGAGCCGCGGCGCCACGGGGGTGCCGAAGCAGTCGCGGTAGGGATCGAGGTCGTCGAGGAGGAACCCGGGTGCCCCGGGCGCCGCCACCCGGCGCACCGGCCGCCAGTGGGGGCCGTCCGTGTCGCTGAGCGCGATGTGCCGCTCCGGGTCGCCGCCGTCGCCTTCGCGGCGGACCGTGAACCCCTCGCCGGTGCCGCGGACCAGGGCCGCGCCCCGGTCCCCCGGTCCGCCGATCCGCACCGTGCCCAGGGTGGGCAGGTGGAACCGCCCGTCCCGGCAGGTCACCCGGACGGGCAGATCGAGTCCGGCACGCACGGCGGCGGCGGCCACGGACGCGGCCAGCCGCTCCGCCGCCCGGCCGTCGTCGGGCCGCCCGGCACGCACCCCCTCCAGCGCGCCGAGCAGCCAGCCCCGGGTGAACGGGTGGCCCAGCACGGCGTCCAGTCCGGCGGCACCGGCCGCCGTACCCTCGGCCCGCACCGCCAGCCGCCACGCCCGGTCCCAGCTCTCCCCGCCCCGCCCGTCGAGCTCTTCGTTGAGCGCGGCGAGCAGGGTGCGCGTCAGGTCCTGCTGCTCCGCGGCCAGTTCGTACGGCTCCGTGAGCGCGGGCGATCCGAGGGACGCCCCGGCGCGTTCCTCGATGCCTTGGACGAGCGCCTTCAGATCGGCGCAGTACACCGAGGGATTGTCGAACCCACCGGGCGAGCGGTAGCGGTGGGTGTAGAGACCACCGCCGCAGGAACGTACGACCGGGCAGCTGCGACAGGTCTCGCTGACCCCGGCGAGGCCGAGCTGCCGCGCCCGGACACCGGGGTGGGCGGCGACCTCGTCGAAGGAGTTCGTGAACACGTCGAAGCCGGTGGCCGCCGCGCCCTCGTAGGCGCTCTTGAGGGAATCCACCTGTTCCAGTTGCCCGTCGGTCTCGACGACGACCAGATCGGTGGGGGCGAGCCCGAGGGACTCGGTGAGGCTGGGGCCGCCGCTCAGGCTGGAGAGGACCGAGGCGAAGAGCCGTACCGGGACCGGCCTGCCCTGCTCCGTCCAGCGGTCGAAGACCGCGAGGAGCCAGTCGGCGTAGGCGGTGGGGGAACCGTCCGGGCGCGGCGGGGGCTCGTCCCAGGTGGCGTGCGGGAGGAGGAAGTCGACGAGCGGCGGTTCGAGCTCGGCGAGTGCCTCGTACACCGCGATCGGATCGTTGCGGATGTCGACGGTGCACAGCAGGCCGAGGTCGAGGTGGCGGTAGCGCTCCTGCCGGAGCAGGTCGACGGCGTCCAGGACCAGCGGGTGGCTGGTGCGTCCGTTCGCGAAGCGGCGGTGCCGGTCGTTCGCCGTACGGTCGCCGTCGAGCGAGATCCCGACCCTGACGCCGAACTCGTCGAAGAGGTCGAGGTATCGGGGGCTGAGCTGGACACCGTTGGTGTGGATCCTGAGGTCCAGCTCAGCGATACCGTGCAGTGCCGAGCCGAGCTCCTCGCAGACGCGGCGCAGCCGCGCGGGCCCTGCCAGGAGCGGCTCTCCCCCGTGCAGGATCACTGAAAGGGAAGAGAGCCCATGTGTCGCCGCGTGTTCGGCCAGGCGTCGGGCGGTCCAGGAAATAGCGTCGTCAGAGATTGTTTTGGGGCGGGTACGCCAACTCTGATCCGCATGTTCATAGACATAGCAATGGTCGCAGGCGAGATCGCACCGGCTGTGCACCTTGAGCACGATTTCGCGAAAGGGGACCAGGGGTCCTGTCATTCCCCCAGTCTAGCCATCCGACGGACCGGTTCAGAGCGCCGAACTGAAGGTCGAAGTCCGCGTGGGACGGCCGGCGGTGGCGCCGAAAACCCTGCTGAGCTTCCGGGTGGCATCGGCACTGCGGGCGTCGATCTCGACGAGCGGCGCACGACTCTTCGCGTTGGCGAAGGCGGGGGAGGATTCGTTGGTCTTCACGGCCGTCCTTGAGGGGTTGTTTCCGGACACTTGAATGTCACCGGTATCTGCATAATTGCAGCGTCCGGCGGCATGACTTTACTCCCATCCGAGCCCTCGCACACGTTGACCGGCATGCCCTTGACGCCCCGTTTCCCCGGGGGAAACACCGTGCGCGCCCGGCCGGTCGGGTGAGCGGAGAAACCCCAGGCTGCGGGGGTGGGGGCCGGCGGAACCGGCGGCTCACGCGGCATTCCCCGGCGAGGGCGCCCCCGGAGCGGCACGGGACCCACGCACAGGCGGCGGGGGCACGCAACTTCCGGATTGCCGGGTGACCTGATTTCACGGGCCGCGGGACACCTCCGCGCACCGCGGTTCCGGGTGTGTCCCGCCGGCCCGGCAGACACTCCGTCATGGGGGTTCCACCCGCGAACACACACGCGAACGCGCACGCGAGCACGGCCGTGAACGTGGCCGTGAGCCCGACCGCGAACGCGCCCCCGCGGGGCGGCCGTCAGTCGAGCGGGGCGTTGTAGCCCACCCGCGAGCCCCTCATGCAGTCCAGGACCCGCTCATGGCTGTCGCCCACGACGTCGGTCACCCTGACGCGCACATACAGCGCGTCGACCTGCTCGACGAATCTCCGAGAGAAGGCGCCGACCAGGACCGATTCATATCCTCCGGTGCCCACCAGGGGGAATCCCGGGCCGAAGGCGATCAGCTGGAAGTCCTCCTTGACGAGCAGTCCGGCCGCCGTCAGGTCGTCCAGGACGTCGGAGACATCGGCCCACGGCGCGTCGGCGGCATCGGGTTCACCCCGGCGGACCAGCCGGCAGTCCCAGCTCTCGATGACGGCGATGTGCTGCCCGCCGTTGAGTATGCCCACGCGCCAGGCGTCCGCGTCCCCCTTCAGGAGCCCCTTGGCCCAGGCGCCCCGCCAGCCGAGGTACGGCCGCACCGTACGGGCGTACTGCGCCCTGGCCAGGACCGCCCCGGCGGCCACGGCCAGCAGGCTGCCCAGCGCCTCCATGTCGAGCAGTTGCAGGCGCCAGGGCCACTCGGTCCGCGCCTCGCCCGTCATATTGGCGCGGACGGCCTCCCAGATCAGTACGAGGGTCAGCAGCACCAGCAGCGCCAGGGGCGCGGTGAACAGAAGAGGGCTGCGGCGCACCCTGCGCTGGGTGTCGGACAGCGGCACGCCGCCGTCCTCGTCGCTCCGGTCCGGCTCGATCACGCACTCCCCCCCCGCCGAGAGCCGATCGCCAAGTGGCCGATCTGCAACTCACCTTTGTGCACCGCACGTTGAAATACTTTCTCATAGCACGCCGGTTCGCACGAGAGTGGCCGCAGCCTCGCCGGGGAATACGGTCCGCACCGACGGCGCCGTTGCCGTCCCCGGCGGCCACCCCTACTCTCGTGGACCCGGCAGGGACGTGGACCCGTCGCACGGCGGACCCGTCGCGGCATGGCCCCGGGCCGGCGGCGCGACCGGTTCAGGCATGCCCATAACTGCAGACGGGGTGAACATGACGGCGCTTCCCGGACCCCTCCGGTCCATGGTCTTCAGGAACGAGGACCTCCCGGCGCTCTTCCACCACACGGACGCCATCGCCATCGCACGTCAGCGCGAGGCGGTGAACACCACGCGCGGGCAGCTGGTCCTGCTGGTCCTCGGAACGGTGCCCGCGGCGCTCCCCTGGCACGTCAGGACCGGCCCCGTCGAACTGCTCGACGCCATAGGCGTGCTGGCCTACACGGGGGTCCTGGTCACGACCTTCCTCGCCTCGCGCCGCAAAGCGAAGTCGCATTGGCAGCTCAACCGCTCCGCGGCCGAGTTCATCAAGTCCATCTGCTGGCGGTACGCCGTCCACGGCTCCCCCTTCGACACCGCCGTACCGCATCCGGAGGCGGTGTTCGCCAGTCGGCTCGAAGAGGGCCTCCAGGAGCTCCGGAAGGTCGGCTGGGCCGACCCCCGCGACGAACTGGACGGTTCCGGGGACGGCCTCATCACCGAGTCCATGCGCGAGTTACGGGACAAGGCGTTCACCGTACGCAAGGAGACGTACATCCGGGACCGGCTGATCGAGCAGCGGCGCTGGTACCGCAGGCGTCTGCAGGTGTCGCGGCGGGGTGCGTTCGTCTGGTCGAGCACCATCGCCGCGCTCACCGCGCCCGCCCTGGTGCTGGGCGTGTTCCAGACGTTCGGGGCCGGGCGGTCCTTCGCGCTGACCGGGACGCTCTCCGCCGCCGCGGCCGCCTGTCTCGCCTGGAACGAGATGCGCCGTCATCATCCGCTGATCTCCGCGCACTCGCTGGTGGAGACGGACCTGGAGTCGATGCAGGCCGCGATGGAGACCACGCTGACCGAGCGTCAGTGGCCCGTCGCGGTCTTCGAGACCGAGCGGATCGTCTCCCCCGAGCACACCGACTGGCTCGCCAGGCACCGCATGTGACGATCCATCGGCATCCAAGGAGGGCCGGGGCGGCGTCAGGCGCGCTCCACGCCGTCGCGCCAGATGACGGTGACCGGACGGCCCAGGGTCCGGGCGTACGTCACGATGTCGCCCGTACCGCCCAGGCCCCTCGCCGGGCGGCCGTCCCAGACGGCCAGCAGCCGGTCGCAGTGGTCGGCGATATAGGTGCCCGCCGCGTAGTACGCCTCGTCGGTGGAGTGCGGGAAGTCCAGCCGGACCTCGCGCGTCGCACGGGACTTGAGCAGCCGGTAGTGGGCGAGTTCGGCGTCGCCGTCGAAACAGTCCTCGTAGTCGCCGCTGGGGATCACCGCCGTCAGCCTCGCCCCGCAGGAGAGCGCGAGTTCGGCGAAGATCTGGTCGGCGCCGACCGCCAGACTGGACAGCGCCTCCAGACAACCGCCCGCCTCGCACAGTGCCGCCTTCAGTCCCGCCAGCACATCCGCCCGTGCCTCCACGGGGATCGAACGGTGACCGGTCACTCCGATGCGATTCACGGACCTGGAACCCCCTGCGTGTCTGCACCCGACCGTCCTGACATCCTCTCAAAAGCCGCGGGGCGAGCGGGAGCCCCCGTCCGGATTTCCGGACGAGGGCTCCCAATTCCGGACAGGTCCGGGCTTGGGTCAGTAGACGCTGACGCTGTACGCGCTGAGCGCCTCGGTGACCGGCTGGAAGAACGTCGTCCCGCCCGAGCTGCAGTTGCCGCTGCCGCCGGAGGTGAGACCGATCGCCTTGGTGCCGGAGTAGAGCGGGCCGCCCGAGTCGCCGGGCTCGGCGCACACATTGGTGCGGATCATGCCGTAGACGATGTCCCCGCCGCCGTAGTTGACGGTGGCGTTGAGTCCGGTGACCGATCCGCCGTGGGTGCCGGTGGTGGAACCGCGGCGGGTGACGGACATCCCGACCGTGGCCTCGGCCGCGCTGGTGATGTCCTGACTGCCTACGGTGCCGTCCTTGGCGATGGTGGTGTTGGTGTACCGCACGATGCCGTAGTCGTTGGTCGGGAAGCTGGATCCCTCGGTGGTGCCGAGCACGGTGGTGTGCGAGGAGTCCGCCCACCAGGTGCCCGCACCGTCGGTGCAGTGGCCGGCGGTCAGGAAGTAGTAGGTGTTGCCGCTGCGGACGTTGAACCCGAGGGAACAGCGCCAGCTGTCGGCGTAGATCGCGTCTCCGCCGGAGATCAGCTTGCTGAACCGGCCGGGCGTGCGTTCGATGCGCAGGGCGCCCGCGTCGGCTCCCGCGGACTCCTTGATCTTCTTGATCTCCGCCTGCGAGACCGTGCTGTCCACGGTCACCAGGAGTCGGTCGGTCTTCGGGTCGATGTTCCAGGCGGTGCCCGCGACATCGGCGCCGAGTACGGCGTCGGCCGCCGCGGCCAGCCGGCTCGCGCTGTAGGTTTCGGTGGAGTCGGCGCTGGCGGTGGGGGCGGCGAGGGCGGCTACGGCGACGAGGCCCGCGAAGACGGCGGTGGCCCTGTTGCGTCTCGCGGTGCCCTTACGGGGGGTGTTGCGCTTGATCCTCACTTGTCGTTCCTCCCGAGGGGAATCGGGGGTCCTGCCTGTGGGGTGGCCGGACCCGTGAGGCGCAGTCGAGGAGTACGTCCGGATTCCGAGCGCCGTGCTCCTGACAAGCGCTGCTCGGGAGTATCAGGGGGCGTCAACCGGCCGCGCAAGGGCACCTTTTCGGCCGAACCCGCGCCGCACACGGGTCGGCCCCGGCAGCTCCGCGGCTGCCGGGGCGATTTCCGGGATCAGGGATTCCGGGTGGACCGGATCCGGGGACCGGTCAGGCGTCGATACGGTTCCGCTCCCCGGCCGGTACGGCGATCGTGAGGGTGTTGCCGGGCGGCGGGAACGGGCAGATGAAGTGATCGGCGAAGGCGCAGGGCGGCAGCAGCGCACGGTTGAAGTCGACGCTCACGCTGCCGTCCTCGGCCGGTGGGGCGGGCCGCAGGAAGCGGAAGCGGTAGCTGCTGTTCCCGCTGGTGGCGTCGGCGAATACGGCCCACAGCGAACCGTCGGGCTCGACCGCGACCTGAAGGGTGTGCGCGGTGCCGTCCACCTCGAAGGCGATCTCACCGGCCAGCCCGAGACCCCGCTCGACCCCGTCGGCGTTCTCCACCCGGACGGTGCGGTCGGCGGCGTAGGGCCGGAAGGTGCCGGGCAGCGTCCAGCTCCCGTCGTAGCCGGTCGCCTCGATGGTCCGGAAGGCGTGCCGGGCCGGGGAGTGCGGATCGAAGTCCCGTACCGCCCAGAGCCCTTCGCGGCGCAGGACGAACAGCCGCCGTTCGCCCCGCCCCACCCGGGCCGCGTCGATCGGTCCGCGGTCGGGTCCCAGCCGGACCTCGCCGATCAGCGGCTTGCCGTCGACATCGAGACCGTCCTCGGCCGTGGCGGTGAGCACCAGCTCGTCACCGTCCTCGCGCCAGTGCCCCGGGACGGCCGGAATTCGCCCTTCCGGGTAGTCGGAGAGCCAGTGCGTACCGGTCAGGGAGAGTGGACCGTACGGTGCCGCGACCGCGACGATCCGCTCCTCGTGCCACCTCTGCCAGTCCTGCTCGTTGTGCTGTGCGTCCGTGCTCATGCGGTCAACCCTTCCATACCGGATCCGCCAGGCCGAGGTGCGACCGCAGTGTGGAGCCGGTGTATTCGGAGCGGAACGCTCCGCTCTCCTGGAGCAGCGGGACGACCCGGTCGACGAAGTCGTCGAGGCCGCCCGGGGTGAGATGGGGTACGAGGATGAACCCGTCGGCCGCGTCCGCCTCGGTGAACGCGGTCAGCTGCGCGGCGACGGTCCGGGGGGAGCCGATGAACGACTGGCGCCCGGTCGTCTCGATGACCGTCTGCCGGATGGACAGCCCCTTGGCCTCGGACACGGCACGCCAGCGGGCGGCCACGGCGAGGGGGTCGCCGTGCCGGACACGGCCCTGGACCAGGTCGGAGTCCGGGACGGGGTCGCTCGCGGGGAGCGGTCCGTCGGGGTCGTACCCGGAGAGGTCACGGCCCCAGACCTGTTCCAGGGCCAGGAGGGCGTTCTGCGGGGAGATCTGCTGGTGCCGGATCTCCGCGGCGTTCTCCTGCGCCTCCTCGTCCGTGTCCCCCAGGACGAAGGTGACCCCGGGCATGATCTTGAGGTCCGCGGGCCGCCTGCCGTACTTGGCCAGCCGTGCCTTGACGTCGGCGTAGAACTCCCGGCCCGCCTCCAGGGTGCCGTGCCGGGTGAAGATGATGTCGGCGGATCCGGCGGCGAACTCCCGGCCCTCGTCGGAGTCCCCGGCCTGGATGACGACCGGGTGCCCCTGCGGGGAGCGCGGGACGGTGAACTCCCCGGAGACGGCGAAGTGCCGCCCGTGGTGCGCGAAGGGCCGGGACTCCCCCTCGGGGGTCCAGGAGTCCCAGAGTTCCCGGGCCGTGGCGACGAACTCCGCGGCCCGGGTGTAGCGGTCGGCGCGGTCGAGGTAGCCGCCGCGCCGGAAGTTCTCCCCGGTGAACGCGTCGGAGGAGGTCACCACGTTCCAGGCGGCGCGGCCGTCGCTGAGGTGGTCGAGCGTGGCGAGGCGGCGGGCCAGTTCGTACGGTTCGTTGAACGTGGCGTTGACGGTCGCGGCGAGCCCGAGCCGGTCGGTGACGGCGGCCAGCGCGTTCAGCACGGTCAGGGACTCGGGCCGGCCGACCACGTCCAGGTCGTGGATGCGGCCGTTGTGCTCGCGCAGCCGCAGCCCCTCCGCGAGGAAGAAGAAGTCGAACTTCCCGCGCTCCGCCGTTCTGGCCAGGTGCTCGAAGGAGGAGAAGTCGATCTGGCTCTCCGACCGGGCATCGGCCCACACCGTGGTGTTGTTGACGCCCGGGAAGTGGGCGGCGAGGTGCATCGGGCGCGGCGTGCTCATGCTCCCTCCCCGGCGGTCCGGGCGAGGGCGTACCGGGAGGCGGGGCGGGTGAGGCCCAGATGTTCGCGCAGGGTGCCGCCGGGATAGAAGGTGCGGAAGAGGCTGCGGTGCTGGAGGAGTGCCACGGTGCCGTTGACGATCCTTTCGAGGTCGCGTGCCGGGGTGATGGGGGTGAGGTGGAAGCCGTCCACGGCCCCGGAGCGGTGCCACCGGGTGATGAGTTCGGCGAGGTCGACCGGGCCGCCCCGGAAGTAGGAGTCCCGCCCGGCGAACCGCGGTCCGCTCTCCAGGCCGGGTTCCGGCGTCGTCTCGGCGTCCCCCAGGTCGACGGTGAGCGCGGCCAGGAACCGCAGGGCCGCGGGGTCACGGCCGTGCGCGGCGGCCCGGCGGCGTACGTCGTCGCGCACGGCGGCGGCCTGCTCGGGGGTGGTGGCCCGGATGTGGACGACATCGGCGTGCCGGGCGGCCGGTTCACGGGCCGGGGCCCCGGTGCCGTCGATGACGGTGACGGGCCTGCCCTGCGGCGGGCGCGGCACGATGGCGGGTCCCCGGACCGAGAAGGTGCTGCCCTCGAAGTCGACGTAGTGCAGCCGGTCCCGGTCGATGAACCGTCCGGTGGCGGTGTCCCTGATCTCGGCGTCGTCCTCCCAGCTGTCCCAGAGCCGGGCCGCCACGTCGGCGGTCTCCCCCGCCTCCTGCCAGAGGGCGGCGGCCGGTGCGGCGGAGCGTCTGCCGAACAGCCGGGCCTCGGCCTCGGTGGTGGAGACCTCCGCGCTCCAGCCTGCCCGGCCGCGGCTCACCCAGTCGAGGGTGGCGACGGCGGACGAGACGTGGAAGGGCTCGGTGTGGGTGGTGGTGACGGTCGGTACGAGGCCGACGCGGTCGGTGGCGGGGGCGATGCGGGAGAGCACGGCGAGGGCGTCGGGTCCCGGGCGGGCGAAGGAGTCGCCGAGGGTGACGAAGTCGAGGGTGCCGCGCTCGGCGAGCCGGGCGAGGGACAGGTAGTGCCCGGCGTCGTAGTGGGGCGGGCCGCCGATCTCGGCGGCCAGGTGAAGGGGCCTGTTGGCAGTCATGAGGGACCTCTCGGGGTCAGTTCTCGGTCCTGGGGAGTCCGGGCGGGTTGATCTCCGACTTCTCGACGGCCTCGTCGGTCAGTCCCCAGCGCTTCAGCACCTCGCCGTACGAGCCGTTCCGCACGATGTGGTCGATCGCGGCGGCGTAGGCCTCGACCAGGCCGCTGTCCTTCTTCGTGGTGGCGGCGATCTTCCCCTGGAGCCCGTCCCCGGCGCCGGACAGGGTGCCGATGATCTCGGACTGTCCGGCCGAGGCGACGTGGTAGCTGACGGAGGGGCTCGGGCCCAGATAGGCGTCGATCCGGCCGGACTGGAGGGCGAGGTAGTAGTCGGTGTCCTTCTGGAAGTACTTGATCTCCACCGGTTCGCGGCCGGCCTCGGCGTTCTCCGCGCTCCAGTCGACGAGGATCTTCTCCTGGTTGGTGCCGGAGGCGACCGCGATCGTCTTCCCGGCGATGTCGGGGGCCGCCCGCACCTTCCAGCCGGAGCCCTTCTTGGCCTCGAAGGCGATGTTGTCGAGCCGGTAGGTCGCGAAGTCGTACTTCTCCTTGCGCTCCTCGGTGACGGTGACGTTGGACAGGACGGCGTCGAACTTGGAGCTGTCGAGGCCGACGAAGAGGTTCTCCCAGGACACCTCGTCGAACCGGGGCTCCAGTCCGAGGGTGTCGGCGATCAGGGTCGCGAGGTCGATCTCGGAGCCGATGCGGGTCCGGTCGTCGGTCGCGTAGAAGCCGAGGGGCGGCGAGGCGTCGGCGCCCGAGCCGATCCGGAGGGTGCCGCGCTCGCGGACGGCCCGCGGTACCCGGGCGGCGATGGCGGCCACCTTCTCGCCCCTGATCCGCTTCTGGTCCGGGCCGATGTTGACCCCGGTGTCCTTCTGCCCCTTCGCCCCGATCACCTCGGTGGTGGCGTCGCTGGTACCGCAGGCGGTGAGCAGCCCCGCGGCCGTGAGGGCGGTGAGGGCGACGGCGAGGGTGCGGCGGACTGGCACGTGAGGGCTCCTCGGTGAGAACACGGGCGGGATCACAGGACTTTGGAGAGGAAGGCGCGGGTGCGTTCCTGGGCGGGGCGGTCGAGCACGTCGGCGGGCGGGCCCTGCTCGACGATGCGGCCCTCGTCCATGAAGACGACGGTGTCGGCGACCTCGCGGGCGAAGCCGATCTCATGGGTGACGATGATCATCGTGGTGCCCCGGTGGGCCAGGTCCTTGATGACGTCGAGGACCTCACCGACCAGTTCCGGGTCGAGCGCGGAGGTCGGTTCGTCGAAGAGCAGCAGTTTCGGTTCGAGGGCGAGCGCCCGTGCGATGGCGACGCGCTGCTGCTGGCCGCCGGAGAGCTGCCGGGGGTAGGCCTGCGCCTTGTCGGCGAGCCCGACCCGGGCCAGGAGTTCCCCGGCCGCTTCGACGGCGTCCTTGCGGGGGCGGCGCAGGGCGGACACGGGCGCCTCGATGATGTTCTCCAGGACGGTGAGGTGTCCGAAGAGGTTGAAGTTCTGGAAGACGAAGCCGATTTTGGTGCGCTGGCGCAGGACCTCGCGTTCGCGCAGCTCGTACAGCTTGTCGCCCTCCCTGCGGTAGCCGACCAGGGAGCCGTCGACGCTGATCCAGCCCGCCTGGACCTTCTCCAGGTGGTTGATGGTGCGCAGCAGGGTGGACTTGCCGGAGCCGGAGGGGCCGAGGATGACGGTGACCTCTCCGGTGCGGACGGTCAGGTCGATGCCGCGCAGCACATCGAGGGAGCCGAAGCTCTTGTGCACGGAGCGGATCTCGACCATGGCATCGCTGGGTGCGCTCATCGCACGGCCCCCTTGGCGTAGTGACGTTCGACGTAGTACTGGAGGACGGAGAGCACGGTGGTCAGCAGGATGTACCAGACGGTGGCGACCATCAGCAGGGGGACGACCCTGCCGTTGCGGCCGTAGACGACCTGGACCTGGTAGAAGAGTTCACCGATCGCCATGACGGAGACGATCGAGGTGCCCTTGAAGAGGGAGATGATCTCGTTGGCCGCGTTCGGCAGGATGGAGCGCATCGCCTGCGGCAGCACGATCCGGCGCAGCTGTCGCAGCCGCGGGATGCCGAGGGCGGCCGCGGCCTCCAGCTGCCCCGCTTCCACGGCCAGTACGCCGCCCCGGACGATCTCCGCCGCATAGGCCGCCTGGTGCAGCGCGAGCCCGAGCACCGCCGCGCTCATCGCGCCGACGAGGTTCATCGTGTCGAAGGTGAAGAAGCCCGGCCCGAACGGGATGCCGAACTGCAGCTCCTTGTAGAGGTAGGCGAGGTTGAACCAGAACAGCAGCTGCACGATGAGCGGGATCGAGCGGAACGCCCAGATGTACGCGTACGCCACCGCCCTGAGGAAGGGGCTGGACGACAGGCGCATGAAGGCGAGGACGATGCCGAGCGCGAAGCCCAGCACCGTGCCGTAGAGGGTCAGCTGGAGGGTGACCCAGACGGCCCCGAGGATGGCCTCGGTGGTGAAGAACCGCGCGAAGACGTCCCATTCCCAGCCGGGGTTGGTGACCAGCCCGTGCAGGAACTGGGCGAGCAGCACGGCGGTCGCGGCGACGGCCACCCACCGCCAGGGATGGCGCACCGGGACGACGGTCAGCCGGTCGTGGTCGGTGACGGGATCCTGCACGGTCTCTTTGTCGATGGGTGGATCGCTGGTGAGCGACATGAGGGTTCCTTAAGCGACATGTATATGTACGGACGGAGGGGCCGCGGTCAGGCGCTGAGGCGGCCGTGACAGGAGAGGTCGCGCAGGAACATCAGCGCGGTGCGTGCGGTGGCGTCGTTCTGGCGGAAGGCCGGACCGCCGGTGCGGGGCCGGGTGAAGGCACCGCTGCTGCGGGCGGTGGTGTACGGGCCGAGCGCGAAGCGCCGCGGGTGCGCGAGGCCGTCGCGGTCCAGGATCCGGCCGTCGGCCGGGTCGACGGAGAGCAGGCCCGTGCCGGTGGTGGCGGCGCCGTCCTCGTACAGGCCGCGGAGCAGCGGGCTGCTGGTGTGCCGGAGCGAGGGGTCCGGGAGGCGGGCCTCGACCAGCGCCCGCGCCGCGACCCGTTCGCCGGGGACGGTGGCGCTGCCGGCCCGGAAGAGCCCCGCCTCCTCGTCGGCCTCCACGGTGACACCCGCGCCGAGGAAGCGGACGACTCCGGCCCGGGAGAGGGCCAGGAGCTGCTCCAGCCGGGGGCCGGGCGGGCCGGAGGCCAGGTAGCTGAAGAAGCCGTGCCACCAGTCGCCGATGTCGCCGAGCCTGATCAGCTGCCCGTACGCGGAGAGCAGCCCGAGGAAGACCGCGAGATCGGGGCTGTGGGCCGGGTCGTGACGGCGTGCCAGGTCCGCGGTGATGTAGCCGCGCAGGCCGGCCTGGAGCGCGTCGTAGGAGGGGTGGCGCACCCCGTCCAGCGGGTGGTCGAGCGCCGCCAGGTCGAGCCGGTCGGCGGGGTCGGGCACGGCTGCGGCGACGAGGTCGTCCAGTTCGGGGCTGCCCGGCCCGGCGGCGGCGTACTTGTCCTCGAAGACGTCCCGGTCGACGGTGGTGCGCTCGGGGTGGGCGGTGAACAGCCGGTGGTAATGGGCGTGGCCGAGCTCCTTGGCGACATGCGGCCACACATCGCGCCGGAAGTCGAGCGGTCCGGGTCCGTCCAGCAGTTCCGCGGTGAGACCGGGGCCGAGGAAGCGCGGCAGCGGCGGCCGTTCGCCCTCCCAGCCGTAACCGATCTTGGAGTGGTACGGGACTCCTCGCCGCGATCCGACGTGCAGCACGGGCTCCCGGCCCGAGGGCAGGTACTCCCCGTTCTCGTACCGGCCGCCGCGGCCCTCGGTGAGCAGGACCATCAGGTCGATGAAGGCGAGCCCGAAGCCGCGGACGATGACGGGTTCGCCCGCGCGCAGCGCGCTCAGGTCGCTGTCGGCGGTGAAGTCGGGCGGCAGGTGGGTGAGCCCGTGCCGTGCGGCGAACGCGCTCAGCTCCCGCTGTCCGGCGTCGGGTTCGGCATCGAGGTGGCCGACGGTGAGGACGACGAGGTCGGCGAGGAGGGGTTCGCCGCGGCCCTGGAGCCGGACGCGCTGCCGGCCGCCGCGCGGTCCGCCGATCCGCAGGGCCCGGGTCCGGTGCTCGTGCACGGTGATGCCGGGCGGGAGCGCGGCCAGCGCCTGTTCGTACACCCACCGCAGGTAGGCGCTCTGGAGCCGGCGGCTGGGGAAGTCCTGCCCCGTGAGCTGCTGTATCTCCGCCAGTACGGCGGGCGCGGCGTCGACGGTGATCCGCCCGGCGCGGACGTCGTCCGCCCAGGCGTCCAGGGCGGGGCCGGGCACCACGGGGCCGTCCTGCTGCACCGTGTCGTCGGTGAACATCGTGACGTCCTCGGCCATGGAGTTCATCCAGAGCAGGGGCGACTGGTCCTGTCGCCATATCCGGCCGCCGCCCGGCGGGTGCGGGTCGACGAGGTGGATGTCCAGCCGGAGGCCGGGCGCCAGGCCGGCCGCGTTGGCGGCGATGCGCTCGATGACACCGGTGCCGCGCGGTCCGGCGCCGATGACGACGAGGGCGGGGGTGGTTCCGGGAGCGGGAGCGCCGGTCATCGGGTGCCCGCCGTGCCGCGTGCGTAGTGCCGTTCGACGTAGTGCTGTCCGATGCTGAGGAGCGAGGTGACGGCCACGTACCAGAGGGTGGCGACGAGCAGCAGCGGGATGACCTGGTAGGTGCGGTGGTAGACGAGCTGCACGGAGTAGAGCAGGTCCTGCACGGCGATGATGCTGACGATCGAGGTGCCCTTGAGCGTGCCGATCAGCATGTTCCCGGCGGGCGGCACGATGGAGCGCATGGCCTGCGGGAGCACGATCCGGCGGAGCCTGCGCCAGGGGCCCAGCCCCAGCGACTGGGCGGCCTCCACCTGGCCGCGCTCGACGGAGAGGATGCCGCCGCGCACGACCTCGGCGGCGTACGCGGCCTCGTGCAGGGTGAGTCCGATGACGGCGACGGTGACGGGTCCGAGGAGGTTGACCGTGCTGACGCCGAGGATCTGCGGGTACAGGGCGCCGATGTTGAACCAGAACAGCAGCTGGACCAGGATCGGGGTGGACCGGAACAGCCAGACGTACCCCCAGCTGACCGCCTGGAGCACGCGGTTGCCGGAGAGCCTGAGGATGGCGAGCAGGGTGCCGAGCGCGAAGCCGAGCACCATGACGAGCGCCGTGAGCCAGAGGGTGAGGCCGAGGCCGCGCAGGACGGAGGCGGTGGTGAGGTAGTCGCCGACGACGTCCCACTGGAAGGCGTCGTTGCGGATGACGGACCCCAGCGCCAGCGCGAGAAGCACCAGAACGGCAACGGCCGCCGCCCACTGGCCTGTTCGGCGGACCGGGACGATGCGCGGCACGGCGGCGGCGTCGGTCCTGGCGGGCGGTACGGGAAGAGGGGAGGGAGGCAGGACATCTGTCTGCGCGGACATGCGAAGGCTCCGTGGATGCAGAGATCGAACACGGGGCGTGCCTTCACACCAAACACAACGTGGACCGGGCCCCTCAGCGCCGGTCCGCTTCCGAGATAAGCGGTGCGCGAGGCCTGTTGTCAAGGCTGTCCACACTATGAGCCGTACGTCTCATGTCAGTTGACGCGCAACGGGATGACTGTTCCACTTGGGCCATGCATTCGCAGCAGTGGCTGGTCACCCGCTCCCACATCGACTTCGGTCGCGTGTGGTCCTCTTCCTGTTGAGCTGACTCCCTGCGTCTCGTTCTCATCCGCTCGCGCCCCTGTCCGCGTTCGAGCACCCCTTCCCGCGTGCCCTCACGTACACAACGCCGCGTCACCCTCCCCTCGCACCGCTGATCTCCCGCCCCGACCCCGTGCTGTTTCCGGCACCGGGGTCCGGCCGGCGTACCCGCACCCGGTCCGCCGTACCCGTCGCATCCGATGAATCCGGAGAAGCCCCGCCATGCCCCGAACCCGCCATACCGCCGCCTTCGCCCTGATCACCGTCGCCGCGCTCACGCTCACCGCGTGCGGATCGGACGGTCCGGCGGCCACGCCGGGCGGTGGTGCGGGGGCGGCGGGCTCCGGCCGGGGGAAGATCCCGACGACCGACGTGGTGTCGGCGGTGCGGAAGAACGAGGCCGCGGCGGCACTGCTGCCCGCGGACGTCCGCTCCTCCGGCACGCTCAGGATCGCCTCCAGCATCGGCGCTCCGCCCGGGGCCTTCTACCTGGAGGACGGCAGGACCGCCGCCGGGGCGGACATCGACTTCGCGGACGCCGCGGCCAGGGCGCTCGGGCTGAGGCTGAAGCGCGAGGTCGCCTCCTTCGAGGCGATCCTGCCGGCGCTGGGCAGCGGGAAGTACGACCTGGGCACGGGGAACTTCGGGGTCACCGACGAGCGGCGCAGGACCATCGACTTCGTGACGTACATCAATGACGGCCAGGGCTTCGCGGTCCGCGACGACAGCGAGCTGAAGAAGGTCACCGACCTCACCCAGCTCTGCGGCCTGACCGTGGGCACCGGGGCGGGCACCACGTTCGAGGTGACGCTGGAGGAGAACAGGCACCTGTGCGAGAAGGCGGGCAGGAAGCCCTACGAGGTGAAGACGTACAACGACCAGGCCGCCATCTGGATCTCCCTCCAGCAGGGCCGCAGCGATGTGGTGATGTCCACCATCAACGGGCTCCGCTACGCGGTGACCCAGCAGGAGGGGCTGCGCTTCCTCAACGAGTACAAGCGGCTGGACGTCGGCTTCGCCTTCAGGAAGGGCACCCCGCTGGCACCGGCCTTCCAGGCCGCCGTCAACAGCCTCCGGGCGGACGGCACGTACGACCGCATCCTGAAGAAGTGGGGCACCACCGAGTCGGCGATCACCACCTCGCGGATCTCCCCGCCCGAGCTGAGGTGACCCGGTGCCGCACGGCCTCGGTCACCGGCCGTCCCGGCCTCCGCGCCCCCTCACCGGTTTCAGCAGTCGCACCCGCAGTCGCAGTCGCAGCAGCAGCCGTCGCCGCAGGAACTGCAGCAGTTGCAGGCGTCGCAGCAGCCTCCGCAGTCGCACTGGCGACAGAGTCCTTCGCGTTCCTGCCGGGACCAGGGGTCCGAGAAGGACCCGCAGCACATCTGGCAGGTGCAGGCGAGCCCGGCCCACACCAGGCACCCCGCGATCAGCCCGCGCCGGTCGCGCGGCGGCTCGGGCGGAGGCTGCGGCGGGGAGGCCGGGCCTCCGGGCGCCGGTGCGTACGGATGCCCCGGCGGCGGTCCGAACGCGCCCTGGTGCGAGCAGGACGAGGAGCCGAACGCCCGGTCCACCGAGCGCCGCAGCTCGTGCGCGAGCAGCACATGGACGAGCCTGCCGTCGGTGAACTCCGCGTCGCGCAGCGCCAGCCGTACGCCGTGCAGCGCGTCGTCGCAGAGCCGGCGGGCCTCGCCGAGCGGAGTGCCGGTGGCGGTGAGCGGGTTCCAGGCTCCCGACGCCGCGTCAGCTTCCCGGTCCTCCACGGCATCCAGCAGATGCGCGAGCCGTCCGAAGAGCCGGCCGGCCTCCGCGAGCGGTGCGGCGTTCCGGGGCTTTCCCGCGAGTACGGCGGTGTGCGCGAAGGCCGCGGCGGTGGCCGTCTCGGTGGGTTCGGTGATGGTCAGCAGCGGGGTGCCCGGCCCGGCGAGCGCCTCGATCCCGGTCTGCCGGTCCACCGCGTCGACCAGCAGCGAGGTGTCGAACCCGAGTGCGGCGCCGGTGCGCGCCCCGGCCCGGTCCCAGCTCGCGGCGACCCGGCGGGCGGCGGCGGCGACCGGCCGCCGGGCCAACAGGCCGTCCCGGTCGGCGACGTGGTCGCGGACCTTCGCCGAGGCCAGGACGAGCGAGACGGCCGCGGCGAGCCTGGCTCCCTCGCCCCGGGCGACCGGGGCGGTCCGCAGGGAACGCAGCGGACAGGGGCCCGCGGTGCGCCGTCCCGCCGGAGTGCGCACGGACTGAGCCTCCGTCAGGACCGAGACGATCAGGCCGTCATAGTTCGTAACGATACGGGCGAACTGTCCGTGGTCGGCGCGCAGAGCGAGGCAGAGCCCGCACAGATGCGCCATCCACTCCACCCTGAGTACCTCGGAGAGCCGATGGGTACAGGGCCTGACGATTCCGAACACGACGATCCCCCGAGAGCCGTTCAGCGGGCGCGCGCCACTCGTGCACCCGCGCGTCGTGCATCGTATCGAGTGCTCCGTTCACCCGTACGTCCCCCATGTCACCCGTACGGACCGGTGCATCATATTTTCCTTCCGCAACCGTCCGTATGCAGGAGGAACCTTGACGAACCGCCACATGTTCTGCACCAGTACCGTCACGAATCCCCTGCGCGCCGACTATCCACTTGGCGCGGTATCCGCATCATGGACGACCATAGGGATACGAAAGAGATGCGGAACGCCAAGGAACCGCGGTGAGAGGAGGCGTCCATGGGATCGGTGCGCAAGGCGAGTGCCTGGCTGGGCCTCGTAGAGGACAACGACGATCGGTACTACGACGACGAGTACGCCGGGGGTGCGGAGACCGGGACGAACGGCCAGGCCTGGGTGACCGACCCGCGGGTGCAGGTGGCCGCCGAGACGGCCGAGGAGCAGGACCGCCGGATCGCGACCGTGACCCCGGACAGCTTCCGGGACGCGCGGGCCATCGGCGAGCTGTTCCGGGACGGCGTCCCGGTGATCGTGAACCTCACGGCCATGGACCCCGCCGACGCCAAGCGCGTCGTGGACTTCGCCGCGGGACTGATCTTCGGTCTGCGCGGCTCGATCGACCGGGTGGCCACCCGGGTCTTCCTGCTGACCCCGGCCGACACCCAGGTACTCAACGGCGAAGCCGCCGGCCGGAAGGCCGACGGCTTCTTCAACCAGAGCTGAGCAGGGCGCTCGCCGGACAGGTCCGGCGGCGTCCCGTTTACCGGAACGCGTCCAGACCGGTGAGCGCCTTGCCCAGCACCAGCTGGTGCATCTCCACGGTGCCCTCGTAGGTGAGCACCGACTCCAGATTCGTCGCATGACGCATCACCGGGTACTCCAGAGAGATCCCGTTGGCGCCGAGAATCGTGCGCGAGGTGCGGCAGATCCCGATCGCCTCCCGCACATTGTTGAGCTTTCCGAAACTGACCTGTTCCGGGCGGAGCCTGCCCGCGTCCATCCTGCGGCCCAGATGGTGGGCGAGCAGAATGCCCTTGTGCAGTTCGACGGCCATGTCCGCGAGCTTGGCCTGAGTGAGCTGGAAGCCACCGATCGGCCTGCCGAACTGTTCCCGTGTCCTCGCGTAGTCCAGGGCCGCCTCGAAGCTGGCGCGCGCCGCGCCCATCGCCCCCCAGACGATTCCGTAACGGGCGTGGCTGAGGCAGCTGAGCGGGCCGCGCAGACCCGCGGCCCCCGGGAGCACCGCGTCGGCGGGCAGCCGTACGCCGTCCAGGACCAGCTCGCTGGTGACCGAGGCGCGCAGCGACCACTTGTGCCGGATCTCCGGCGCGGTGAATCCGGGGCTGCCGGCCGGTACGACGAAACCGCGGATGCCGCTGCCACCGTCGTCGTCGCCCGTCTGCGCCCAGACGATCGCGACCCCGGCGACCGAGCCGTTGGTGATCCACATCTTGCGTCCGGTGAGGATCCAGTCGTCACCGTCGCGCTTGGCGTACGTACGCATCCCGGCGGGGTCGGAACCGTGGTCCGGCTCGGTCAGGCCGAAGCAGCCGATGATCTCACCGGCCGCCATACCGGGCAGCCAGCGCCGCTTCTGCTCCTCGGATCCGAAGCGGTGGATCGCGTACATGGCGAGGGATCCCTGGACGGAGACCAGGGACCGGATCCCGGAGTCCGCCGCTTCCAGCTCCAGACAGGCCAGCCCGTACTGGACGGCGGTGGCGCCCGCGCAGCCGTATCCGTCCAGGGACATGCCCAGCGCGCCGAGCGAGCCCAGCTCGCGGGCCAGCTCGCGGATGGTGGGCAGCTCGCCGTTCTCGTACCACTCGGCGATGTGCGGAAGGACCCGGTCGGTGGCCCAGGCGCGGACGGCGTCCCGGATCGCGAGGTCCTCGGGGTCCAGGAGATCGTCGATGCCGAGGGGATCGCCCGCGTCGAAGGGCGGAAGCTTCGACGGCTTCTCCCGCTTCGGCGGGTTCGCTGACTCGGTGGTGGACATCAGGATGCCTCCGGCGGCTCGCACGGTGCTCGAAGGGCCCTCGGGACGCCCGCGGACCCTCCGGAAACTAGCAGTGATAGTCAGGGCGTCGTGCGCTGACGTTACGTCTCAGTGTGCCGCGCGTCCAGAGCCGGTGGCCTCGGCCGGTTCGCGCCGCGCGGGCAGCGCGATCCGGCGTCCCGGACGGTCCTGGGCGCTCGCCGCGGCGGGCGCGGGAACCCGGGGCTCCTCCGTGGGGCAGGCCTCCCGCACGGTGCAGTCCATCACCCTGGGCAGCCGCAGCGCGGCCAGCGCCCCGAGGAGCAGCAGCCCCGCGCTGACGAACAGCGTGATGTGCAGCCCGTCGATGAAGGCGTGCCGGGCGGTGGACCGCAGCAGGTCGCCGAGCGGGCCGCCCAGCTGCGCCGACACCTGGTAGGCCTCCCCCAGGGAGTTCGCCGCCGCCGCGCCCGCCTTCTCGGGTACGCCCTTGTCGTGCAGCGTGGCCAGGCCGGGGGCGTACGCGGCGTTCATGACGCTGCCGAGCAGGGCGATCCCCATGCCCGCGCCCAGCTGGTAGGACGTCTCGCCGATGGCCGCCGCGCCTCCCGCCCGGTCGGCGGGCGCCTCGCTGAGCATCGATTCGTACGCCCCGAAGAGCGTGGACTGGAGCCCGAAGCCGAGCAGGACGAACCCGGCCGTCAGCAGGGCGGGCCGGTCGTGCTGCCCCATCAGGGTCAGCAGCGAAACGGCGGCCGCGGTGAGGACGAAGCCCCAGCCCACCATCCGGCGGGGCCCGACGCGGCGCAGGGTGTACGAGCCGGTGACGCCCGCGGCCATCGCGGCGAAGGTCAGCGGCAGCAGCCGCAGTCCGGTCTCCAGGGGGCTGAGGTCCAGTACCAGCTGGAGGTACTGGACGGCTATCAGCTCCAGGCCGACCAGGGCCAGCATGGCGAGCACGATGCAGCCGACGGCCGTGCTGAAGGCGGGCCGGGCGAACATCCCGACATCGATCAGCGGATGCGTACGGCGCTTCTGCCGGCGCACGAACACGGCCAGGAGCGCGGCGCCGGCCGTGAGCGGGACGAGGGTGGCCGGGCCGAGGAGGCCCTCGCCGCCGCCGACGCGCTTGACCCCGAGGACCACGCCGAGCACACCGGCCGCCGCCATCAGCGCGCCGAGCACGTCCCACGGGCCGTCGTCGCCGCCGCGGGACTCCGGAAGCAGCCAGCGGCCGATCGGCAGGATCAGCGCCATCAGCGGGATGTTGATCAGGAAGACCGAGCCCCACCAGAAGTGCTCGACGAGGAAACCGCCGATGACCGGTCCGGTGGCGGCCCCCACGGCGGCCACCGCGGTCCAGACCCCGATGGCCGTGGCGCGCTCCCGGCGGTCGGGGAAGACCTGGCGGAGTATCGACAGCGTCGCGGGCATGATCATCGCGCCGCCGACACCGAGCAGGGCGCGCGCCGCTATCAGCACGGCGGGGGTGTCGGCCATCGCGGCCATCGCGGAGGCGACGCCGAAGAGCGCGTACCCGAAGAGCAGGACCCGCCGTCTGCCGATCCGGTCACCGAGAGTGCCGAAGAGGATCAGCAGCGAGGCACAGACCAGCGGATAGGCGTCCACGATCCACAGCAGGCCGACGGCGCTGGGCCGCAGGTCCTCGGTGACCGCCGGGACCGCGACATGGAGCACCGTCGCGTCCAGCGCGACCAGCAGCAGACTGAGACAGAGAACGACGAGGACGACCCAGCGGTTGGCGCCGTCGGCAGCTGCACGCGGCCGGACCCCGGCCGTGGTCGTCGCGGACATCTACGTACCTCCCAGAGAGTCCCTCGCGCTCGGCAGACCAACCGGGGACCCGGTGCACGGTGTCCCGCAGGCCCGGCATCGACGGGCGAGTGAGCCGTCAGCGTACGCGAGTTCGCCGTGGTCACACGTGGTCCACCTCATACGCAGGTGCGCCACCGAGTGTGGCGTACGCCACCCCCGCGCCCTGCGGCGCCCCCTCCGCGAGCCCGCCCCCGGCCCCTTCCGGGGCGGTGCGCGACGGCCGCGGCCGGGCGGCCGGCGGACGAACCGCGCTTCCCGCGGCCGGCCGGCGCAATTCCCGGAAAACCTCCGAAGCGGAATTGCCCGGCCGTTCAAACACCCTGGCGAAGCGGGCGCGCGGGCAATTGATCACAAGATCACGGATATTCTCCGCCGCACCGCGATTATCCGCCGCGCCGAGACATGGTCCACATCACATCGTCATCACAAAGCGGCCGGATCGGCCTGGTCACCTACTCACTCGCTGTAACGTCGATTGGGTGCGTACCGACATCTTTGCCCGGCTGGACCGGGAGCCGGAACCGCCGAAGATAGAGGCACCGCGGATGAGCCGTCACCGCATCGCCCTCTTCGGCGGGACGTTGGCGTTCTATGTCGCCATCGTCGTCGCGGTGCTGGTCTCGTCCTGGCTGGTGGCCCTCGACTGGAAGGTCATGCTGTTCCGGCCCTATCAGCAGTGGCCCGAACTCCACGCCTTCCTCGACTACTACGTCGTGCTGGGCCAGCGCGGCCCCACGGCCGTGATGATCGCCAGCTGGCTGGGCTGGCGCTCCTGGCGGCAGCACACGATCCGGCCGCTGCTCACCCTCGGCTGTTCGCTGCTGCTGCTCAATGTGACGGTGGGCGCGGTCAAGCTGGGCCTCGGGCGGCTCGGACCGCACTACGCCACCCAGATCGGCTCCGCGGAGATGTTCGCGGGCGGCGATATATTTCCTTCCGGACACACCGCCAACGCCGTGGTGACCTGGGGAATCCTCGCCTATCTGGCCACCACGCCGCGGGCCAGGCGCTATCTGTCCGCCCTGTCGGCGACGGTCTCCCTGGGCGTCGGCCTCACCACGGTCTACATCGGCACGCACTGGCTCAGCGACGTCCTGCTGGGCTGGGCGGCGGGACTGCTGATCCTGCTGGCCCTGCCATGGTTCGAGCCGCTGATCACCCGTGCCGAGGCCTGGATCTTCTCGGTGCGCGAGCAGTGGCGGCAGCGCCGTGCCGCCGCGCCGGCACCCGCGCCCGTCGCGGCCGGCGCCCCGCAGACGGTGCCGCTCCCCCAGCCGATCGGCTCCGAGAGCGTCGCCGCGGGGAGCGGGAGCGCCGCGGCGGCCTCGGCGGCCGGAGCTGTTCCCGCGGCCGGGCAGAGCGACGCACAGGGCGCCGGGCAGAACCCTGCGCACCCCGGGGCGGGGACACGGGCGCGGGCGCACGCCGCGCACCCGGCGCATCCGGCCCGTTCGGAGCGCACCCCGATCACCCCGGCGGGCCCCCGTCGCCCGCCGCACGCCGACCGCACGCCGCGCGGCAGCACGAGCCCGGCCCGCCCGATGACGGGCGGCTGAGCCGCCCCCGGACCGCGGGGACGGTACGCACAAGCCTCTCCCCGCACGAGCGAGGGCCCCGACACCTGTGTCGGGGCCCTCGCTCGTGTCCGCCCCGGCCCGCTCCCCCCGGCTCCCGGGAGGCGCCTGCTCCGGGGCGCGCACCGGCCCTCAGCCCACCCAGCAACGCGTCACGGTCGAGTCCTCGACCTGGAAGTTGATGCGTCCGCCACGGAACTCCATGGTGAGGAACGTGCCCGGCGGCACGGCCCTGACCGAGGTCCAGCCACGGGATCTGGCCCGCCGCTCGGCGGCCTCGGCACCGAGGCCGACATACGACTCGGGGACGTCGTCCGGCTGTACGGGAGGGGTCGGTATGGATGCCATGCCTCTCACCGTAGGCGGCCTCGGACCGTGACGGAAGGCGGGGTCGCGACGGCGCGTATCCCATCCCCGCGTGCCGCGCCGGTCACGCTTGTGTCACAGGATCCCCACACTCGTTTACTTCGAACTATTCATCCGAACGGGCAGCCTGAACGGGTGATCGTTCCTTTCCGTACACCGGGGAAAAGGGTCCGGGAACCGGGAGCGCGGAAATCCCTAGCGGGATCATGAACATGATCCGCCTTTCCGCTCGGCACCCGAAACAATTCACCCGAATGCCCATAACCCCAGGAATTCATACGCCCTTATGCAGGTCTTATATTCCCCACACGCTTCCCACACTCCGCCCCACCGGTGTGCACTATCGGAATCTCGCCATCCGAGAAGCGGCGGCGGCGGACCACGACACGGTCGGCCGGCGGCCCGGCGGACGGGCGGCCCGGCCGGGGAGCGCGGCGGTGCCGCTCAGGCGGACCGCCCCCTGCGAATCGTGTCCGCGGCCTTGTAGCGCAGGGCGTACGCCCCGTCCAGCACGGTGCCCCTGGTGCGGTGCGCCGCGGTACGCAGGACGCTCTGTGTGCGCCCCCGGCTCCCGTGCGCGGCGAGCTCGGTGTACAGGCTCTCGTGGCGTTCGGCGATCCGGGCCGGGTCGAATCGCTCCGACGCGGCCAGCGCCGCGGCGCCCATCCGGTGCCGCAGCCCGTCGTCCTCGATCAGTTCCAGCAGCGCGGCGGTGACCGCCGCGCGGTCGCCCACCGGCACCAGGCGTCCGTCGGCCCCGTCCTCGATGATCTCGGCCGGACCGTGCGGGCAGTCGGTGGCCACGACCGGCAGACCGCAGCGCATCGCCTCGACGATCGTCATGCCGAACGACTCCCGGTCCGAGGTGACGGCGGCGATGGACCCCTTGGGCCACTCGGCCTCCATCGGGTGGACGGAGCCCATCAGGACGGCCCGGTCGCCCAGACCGAGTTCGCCGATGAGGGTGCGCAGCGTCTGCTGTTCATTGCCGGTGGCGTCACCGCCGCCGTAGATCCGCAGCCGCCAGTCGGGGCGCACCGCGCTCACCTCGGCGAAGGCCCGTAACAGCAGGTCGTACCGCTTGACCTTGTGCAGCCGGCCCGCCGCGACAACCCACTTCAGGTCGCCCCGCGCGGGCGCGCGCACCGGAGCGGGCACACTGTTGGGGATCGCCTCGATCCGTACGCCGTCCAGCCGGAGCCGGCTGCGGTAGTCCGCGGCGTCGGCCCGGGTGACGGTGGTGACCGCGTCGAGCAGCTCGTAGCGGTGGGCGATCTCGCGGCGCAGCCGGTAGCTGTGGCTGTCCAGCGTGAGGTGCTCCTGGGCGACGCGCACCGGACCCCGGCGGGCCTGCCTGCTGATGTGCACGTTGAGGCCGGGCCGGGTGCCGACGACCACGTCCGCCGCCAGGGAGCGCAGATGGGCCGCGATCCTGGTGTCGGTGAGCCTGCTGTACTGCTTGTGCCTGGTGTCGCCGCGCGGGAACACCGCCGCGGGCCTGGCGCATTCGGCCGCGTCGCCGTCGTAGGCCGCGCTCTTCTTCCGCAGGTCGACGAGGTGACGCACGGTCACCCCCGCGGGCGCGCCCAGCGCGGGTGCGTCGCGGTGCCGGAAGACCGACACGATCTCGATGTCGTGCTGCTCGGCGAGCGCCCCCGCGAGATTGAAGGTCGTACGGATCGTTCCCCCGATGCCGTACGCGTTGTGAAGCAGGAATGAAATGTGCATGTCGTCGTCGTATCCCCCTGATCGACTCGGTCTGCTGGGGACTGTACTGTCCGCCCACCGCTCGCACAGAATCCGAACAGCGCCCCCGGGCGGGTCGGGCGGGCCGAGGTCGGGCCGCCCCAAATCCCTTACATGGCCTGCGTGTTCACGGAATGGCCCGGTCCGGATAGCCCCCCGCCCGGCCGCCGGCGAACTGCTCCGGCCGGTCGGCGCGCCGTCGCGGCGGCCGGTCTCCCGTATCCGCGCGCCCTGGCGCGTGACCCCGGCCGCAGATCCCGCGTTGTCTCTTTCATGAGCCGGGAACCGCCCGGCTCACGCACCGAGTCCGAGGAGCCACCCGTGCCGCGCATGCTCGACGTCAGCGAGGACGTACGCGCCGAGATCGGCGACGCCGAAGCCGACCGGCTGCTCGTCGGCGACAACGCCCCAGGCAGTTACGACTGCACCTCCTGCCGCACCCCCGGCGACTCCGACCAGGAACGCACCAGCACGGTGCTGTTCATCGGCGACGAGACCGCCGTGCTCGCGTTCGCCCACGCGACCTGCATTCCTTCACAGGTCGTCCAGGTCGCGGAGGACCAGCTCCAGGGAGCGGTGCGAAGCATCACCGGAAGCGAACCACAGAACCCGGAGGGTCTCATGCCCGAACAGGCCGTCCTCGGCATCACCAGCGGCCTCGTCCTGATCGAGGACGATCTCCGCCCCGCCCTGGTCGTGGAACCGACCGGCCCGGTCGCCCGGCCGGGCACCGACGGCAGCGGGGGCGACGCCTTCCTCCAGCTGCTGCTGGAGCAGGGCTTCCGCTCGGCCCCCGACATGAACCGGCTGCCGGAGATCCTGCCCGGCTGGTCGGTCCTGCTCGCCATGGGCCAGCTGCACGCCGTGCTGCAGCCGGGCTCCGGCAGCGGCGCCCCGGTCGCCTGGTGGCAGGCCCATCAGCCGCTCCAGGTCACCGAGGGGTGGCGGGCCGCGGTCAACAAGTCGCAGACCGTCCTCGTCTTCGCCGCGCCGGCGGGTTCGATCGGCCAGCAGCCGCGCGAGGACCTGCTCCGCGACGCCCTGGAGAAGGCCGCGGTCAATGGCCTCCTGGTGGCCGCGGCCATGCCGCTGGCCGGGACCTGATCATGTCCGTCCCTCCCGGGCACCCCCGCCGAACAGCGTTTTCTCCGCCGGGACCGCATCCGACGGGCGGTGAGGTCGTTGGCACCTACGTGCACTCATACGACTCCTCCCGCCAGCACCAGCGTCAGATCCCTGCCATGCGCCCCGCGCAGGATCCATCGGAGGGCAAGTCCCCCACCCCGATCTACGACGCGCTGTACTCCGAGTACCGGCGCTCGTTCCGGGCGCTGCCGGGCGATCGGAGCGGTGAGGAGAATCTCGGCTTCGCCGCCTTCGGCGCCGGTCTCTTCGGCAGCCGTTCCCCCCTCGGCGGCCATTCCGCCGCAGGCGGGCACAGCAGCCACAGTGGTCAGAGCGCGCACGGCGGCAGCGGCCAGGGCGGGCACGGCGGCACGCCCGGCGGGAGCCTCGGCTCCTGGCAGCGGGTCGGACGGCACGCCGGACGGGCCCAGCCCGCGGCGCTGCCACCGGGCTCGGGGTCCCGGGAGTACTGACCGGCGTACCGCGTACGACGGACGAAGCCCCGGACCGCTCGCTCGGGCGAGCGGTCCGGGGCTTCTCCCTGCCCGTGGCGGCCCGCTGCCGCCATGGCCGGCTACTTGTTGCGGCCGCGCTTCTCGCGGACCCGGACCGAGATGTGGATCGGGGTGCCCTCGAAGCCGAACTCCTCGCGCAGCCGGCGCTCGACGAAGCGGCGGTAGCCGTGCTCCAGGAAGCCGGAGGCGAACAGGACGAAGCGCGGCGGCTTGGTGCCCGCCTGCGTGCCGAACAGGATCCGGGGCTGCTTGCCGCCGCGGATCGGGTGCGGGTGGGAGGCGACGATCTCGCCGAGGAAGGCGTTCAGCCTGCCGGTGGGAACACGGGTCTCCCAGCCCTCGATCGCGGTCTCGATCGCCGGGACGAGCTTCTCCATGTGGCGGCCCGTGACGGCCGAGACATTGACCCTCGGGGCCCAGGCGACCTGCGCCAGCTCCGTCTCGATCTCGCGCTCCAGGTAGTACCGGCGCTCCTCGTCGAGGGTGTCCCACTTGTTGAACGCGACGACCAGGGCGCGCCCGGCCTCCACCGCCATGGTGATGATGCGCTGGTCCTGGACGCTGATGGACTCGCTGGAGTCGATCAGGACGACGGCGACCTCGGCCTTCTCGACGGCGGCGGCGGTACGCAGGGAGGCGTAGTAGTCCGCGCCTTCCTGGAGGTGCACGCGGCGGCGGATACCGGCGGTGTCGATGAACTTCCAGGTGGTGCCGCCGAGCTGGATCAGCTCGTCGACCGGGTCGCGGGTGGTGCCCGCCAGCTCGTTGACGACGACCCGGTCCTCGCCCGCCACCTTGTTCAGGAGGGAGGACTTGCCGACGTTCGGGCGGCCGATCAGGGCGATCCGGCGAGGACCGCCGAGGGTGCCGTCGCCGAAGCGCTGGGCCGGGGCCTCGGGCAGGGCTTCGAGGACGGCGTCCAGCATGTCGCCGGTGCCGCGGCCGTGCAGGGAGGAGACCGGGTAGGGCTCGCCGAGGCCCAGCGACCACAGGGCGGTGGCGTCCGCCTCGCCGCTCTGGCCGTCGACCTTGTTGGCGCAGAGCACGACGGGCTTGCCGGCCCGGCGCAGCAGCTTGACCACGGCCTCGTCGGTGTCGGTCGCGCCGACGGTCGAGTCGACGACGAAGACGACCGCGTCGGCCGTCTCGATGGCGTACTCGGCCTGGGCGGCGACGGAGGCGTCGAGGCCCAGCACGTCCTGCTCCCAGCCGCCGGTGTCGACGACCTTGAAGCGGCGTCCGGCCCATTCGGCCTCGTAGCTGACGCGGTCGCGGGTGACGCCGGGCTTGTCCTGGACCACTGCCTCACGGCGGCCGATGATCCGGTTCACCAGGGTCGACTTGCCGACATTGGGGCGGCCGACGACGGCGAGCACGGGAAGCGGGCCGTGACCGGCCTCACCGAGGGCGCCCTCGACCTCTTCGAGGTCGAAGCCCTCCTGCGCGGCGAGCTCCATGAACTCCGCGAACTCGGCATCGCCAAGTGCTCCGTGCTCGTGGTCCGAGCCGTCGGAGTGAATCTGGTCGTTCATGAAGTCCGTTCCTCTTTGCATCATCATCGATGGACCGCGGTCAGCGCGGTCCACTACTCAAGTCTCGCCTAACGCCCGGTGAGGCGCCTGGCACTTTCCAGGTGGGCGGTCAGCTTCCCCTGGATCCGCAGGGTCGCCTCGTCCAGCGCCTTGCGCGTCCGCCGCCCGCTGCCGTCGCTCGCGTCGAAGGCGTCGCCGAAGACGACATCGACCCGGCTGCGCAGCGGCGGCAGCCCCCGTATCAACCGTCCGCGGCGCTCTGTGCTTCCCAGGACGGCCACCGGGACGATGGGAGCCCCGCCGCGTACCGCGAAGTACGCGAGTCCGGCACGCAGCGAGGCGAAGTCTCCTTCGCCCCGGGTGCCCTCGGGGAAGATCCCCAGGGCCCCGCCGTTCTCCAGCACGCCCAGGGCGTGGGTGATGGCGGTACGGTCGACGGTCGTACGGTCCACCTTCAGCTGACCGATTCCGCGCAGGAACGGGTCGAGGGGGCCGACGAACGCCTCTTTCTTGATCAGGAAGTGCACCGGCCGGGGCGCGGTGCCCATCAGCATCGGTCCGTCGATGTTGTGGGAGTGGTTCACCGCGAGTATGACGGGTCCGGCGGCGGGCACCCGCCATGCGCCGAGGACCCGGGGCTTGAAGAGCCCGTACATCAGGCCGATCCCGATGCCCCGCCCGACGGCCGCTCCGCGCAGCGTGGGCGCCCCCGTGGCGTCGGTCACCCCTCGGCCCGCTTCTCCCCGACGAGGGTGACGACGCACTCGATGACCTGCTGAAGGGTCAGCTCGGTGGTGTCCACCTCGACGGCGTCGTCCGCCTTGGCCAGCGGCGAGGTCTTGCGGCCGGAGTCGGCGGCGTCCCGCTTGATCAGCGCCTCCTTGGTGGCGGCGAGATCGGAGCCCTTGACCTCGCCGCTGCGGCGGGCGGCGCGCGCCTCCGGCGAGGCGGTCAGGAAGATCTTGAGGTCGGCGTCCGGGAGCACCGTGGTGCCGATGTCGCGGCCCTCGACCACGATGCCGTGCTCGGCGGCGGCGGCGATGGAGCGCTGGAGCTCGGTGATCCGGGTGCGCACCTCGGGGACCGCGCTGACGGCGCTGACCTTGGAGGTGACCTCCTGGGTGCGGATCGGGCCCGAGGCGTCCTCGCCGTCGACGGTGATCGTCGGGGCGGCCGGGTCCGTTCCGGAGACGATGACCGGTTTGGCGGCGGCGGTCGCCACCTCCGCCGCGTTCCGCACGTCGACGCCGTTGTTCAGCATCCACCACGTGATCGCCCGGTACTGGGCGCCGGTGTCCAGGTAGCTCAGGCCGAGCTGGGCGGCGACGGCCTTGGACGTGCTCGACTTGCCGGTGCCGGAGGGCCCGTCAATGGCGACGATCACTGAGGCGCTTACGGTTTCCACGGTGGTGGACACCTTCCTGGTACACGGGTGAGGGCGAACGGGCCGCACGGAGGGCCACGCACCAGGTTACCGAGTGCCGGGCGGAGCCTTGTACCCCGTGCGGCCGGGGCCGCTCACGGGCGCAGGGACCAGCCCCGCTCCTGGAGCGACGCCGCGAGCACCGTCGCCGCGTTCGGCTCGACCATCAGCTGGACCAGACCCGCCTGCTGGCCGGTGGCGTGCTCGATACGGACGTCCTCGACGTTGACCCCGGCGCGTTCCGCGTCGGCGAAGATCCGGGCCAGCTCGCCCGGCCGGTCGCCGATGAGCACGGCCACGGTCTCGTACGACGCGGGGGCCGCGCCGTGCTTGCCGGGCACCCGGACCCGGCCCGCGTTGCCGCGGCGCAGGACGTCCTCGATGCCGTCGGTGCCCGCGCGGCGTTCGTCCTCGTCGGCGGACTGGAGGCCGCGCAGCGCCCGTACCGTCTCCTCCAGGTCGGCGGCGAGACCGGTCAGCACATCGGCGACCGGGCCGGGGTTGGCGGAGAGGATCTCCACCCACATCCGGGGGTCGGAGGCGGCGATGCGGGTGACGTCCCTGATGCCCTGGCCGCACAGGCGTACGGCGCTCTCGTCGGCCTCCTCCAGCCGGGCGGCGACCATGGAGGAGATCAGCTGCGGGGTGTGGGAGACGAGGGCGACGGCGCGGTCATGGGCGTCGGCGTCCATGACGACGGGGACGGCGCGGCAGAGCGCGACCAGTTCCAGGGCGAGGTTGAGGACCTCGGTGTCGGTGTCCCGGGTCGGGGTGAGGACCCAGGGGCGGCCCTCGAAGAGGTCGGCGGTGCCGGCGAGGGGGCCCGAGCGCTCCTTGCCGGACATCGGATGCGTACCGATGTAGGGCGTGAGGTCGATGCCGAGGGCCTCCAGCTCGCGGCGCGGGCCGCCCTTGACGCTGGCGACGTCCAGGTAGCCGCGGGCCACCCGCTCGCGCATGGCGGTGGCCAGCACGGAGGCGGTGTGGGCGGGCGGTACGGCGACGATGGCGAGGTCGACGCGGCCCTCGGGCGCCTCGTCCGAACCGGCGCCCAGCGCCGCGGCCGTCCGGGCCGACTCGGGGTCGTGGTCGACGAGGTGGACATGGATACCGCGGCCGGCGAGGGCGAGGGCGGCGGAGGTGCCGACCAGTCCCGTTCCGATGACGAGGGCGGTTCTCACTGGGCGATGTCCTTGCGCAGGGTGGCGGTGGCGCCGAGGTAGACGTGCTGGATCCCGGCCCGGGAGAGCGGGGTCTCCACATGGGCGAGTATCCGCACGACACGGGGCATGGCCCCGTCGATGTCCAGCTCCTGGGCGCAGATCAGCGGGACGTCGACGATGCCCAGGCCCCTGGCCGCGGCGGCCGGGAAGTCGCTGTGCAGGTCCGGGGTGGCGGTGAACCAGATGCTGATCAGGTCGTCGGCGTCCAGGTTGTTGCGCTCCAGGACGGCGGTGAGCAGGGCACCGACCTGCTCGTCCATGTGTCCGGCCTCGTCCTGCTCCAGCTGGACGGCTCCGCGGACCGCTCGTACCGCCACGTCGTACTCCTCGCCTCTTCGTGTTCAGCGTCTTCGTGTTCCGGCGTCTTCACGCACGGTGTGTTTCAGCCTAGAGGTGCGGCGGGGCCCCGGGACACCGTGCCCTGTCCGTGAGACGGGCGGTGGCGTGGACTGCGTGAGGCATCCGCCGGACGGGTGTCGTGGCGCACGGCACCGCCGGGTCGCTTCGCGTGCGCGGTGCGCGGCGCCACGATGGCCCTCCCCCGGCCGGCCGGCGACTCACGGCCGCCGGAACGGCCCATGGACGGATGGCGGAGAGCGATGAACGCAGCACGGCGAAGGACGGTCCTGACCGCGGGCGCGGCGGGCGCCGCCGCACTGGCGGCCGGCTGCGGGTCGTCGGGCGGTGACGGCGGCGGGGAGAGCCCCGCGCCGAGCGCCCCGGACCGTACGGGCACCTCGCCCGGTGCCGGTGAGGAGCTCGCCAGGACCTCCGACATCCCGGTCGGCGGCGGCACGGTCTTCAAGGACCGAAAGATCGTGGTGACCCAGCCCGTGGCCGGTGACTTCAAGGCGTTCTCGGCCATCTGCACCCATGCGGGCTGCACGGTCTCGTCCGTCAGTGACGGCACCATCGACTGCCCCTGCCACGGGAGCAGGTTCGCCATCACCGACGCCGCGGTGGAAGCCGGTCCCGCGCCGCGCCCGCTGCCCGCCGAGAAGATCACCGTCTCCGGCGGGATCATCCGGACGGCCTGACCGTCCCGCCCCTGTCTCTCCCCGCCGGTAGGGCCGTCGCGGCGGGGAGAGACGCACCCGTCAGGCGGCCGGGCGCCCGAGGTCCGCCAGCAGCGCGGCCTCCGCGACCTCCGGATGCCCGCTCGCGCGCAGCGCGTCCAGCCGGTCCGTCCACGGCCGCGCCCAGGAGGCGGCCTCGCCCGCCCGGACGACCAGCTGTACGGCGGCGAGTCCGGCCGTGACCGAGCCGTTGCGGCACAGCGTCCCCACCACCGCCGCGATGGTTTCCACGGGCTGGGCGTTCCGCGGCATCCGCCGGTGGCTGACCACCGGGTCGAGACAGCCGGGCCGCTCCCCCGCCAGACCGAGCCAGCGCTCCCATCGCTCCGGGGAGGCGTCCGAGGACGCCAGGGCCGTCAGTGCCGCCAGCAGGGCCGCCCGGGACGCGGAGTGTCTCAGTCCGGCCTGCTCCAGCGCGTCGGCGACCGCGTCCAGCGCACCGGCCGGGCGGTCGCCGTACGGGGTGTTCTGCCCGTCCAGGACCCACAGCGCGCCGCGCCGCACGTCGGGGGCGGTGCCCCGGGCCTGCGCCACCAGGATGCCGAGCACGGTGACCAGTTCCCGGTGACGCGGGCCGGGACCGGCCCCTTCGCACAGCAGGTCCGCCGCGGCGCCCCGGACCTCGCGCGGGCGCTCCGGGTCGGTGACCACGGCGGCGATCGTCGCGCGCACCGCCCGGTCGGCGCCGGCCGGCCCCCGCAGCGCGCGGACTGCCGGAAGGGCGGTGTCCCGCTCGGCGGTGGCCGCCGTGCGGGCCAGGAACCGGTAGAGGGCACCGGCGGCCGGGGCCCTGCCGGGGCGGGCCGCGAGGACGCGTTCGCGTACCGCCCGATGGTGCAGTTGCGCGGCGAGCCGCTCCCCGACGCCCGGACCGTCCATCCGCTCCGTCAGCGGGCCGGCCATCGCGGCGTGGACGTCACGGTGCTGCTCCGGTGCGTCCCAGCCCGCGAGCAGGGCGGCGAACGCGGCAGGGGAGGCCAGCGCGGACAGCCCCCGGACGGCCGCCTTCCGGCTGCCGACGGACCGGCCGGTGTCCAGCACCATCCGGGCGAACCGGGCCGCGGCCTCCTCGTCGGAGACCGTGTCGAGCAGCAGCGAGGCCCCGGCCATCGCCGCCCGGCCCCGGACCCCGCCGCTTCCGGCGCGGTCGAGCAGGAAGTCCAGCGTCTCCGGGTGTGCGGCGGCCCCGCCGCGCTCGGCGGCCCGTGCCCCCAGCGCCGTGCAGGCGGCCGCCGCGACGGGCTGCGGCGCCCCGGCGGCCAGTGCGCGCAGAGTCTCGGTGTCGCCCAGCAGGGCCGCCGCGTCGGTCCGGGCCCGCAGGGGTACGCCGTCGTCGGCCGCCACCCGGGCCAGCCGGGCATCCAGCAGGGCGCGCTGGTGCGGCAGCCACCGTCCCAGCCCGGTGCGCGTCTGGCGGGGTACCCAGCGAGGCGGCTGTCCCGGTCCGACGACGGTGTCGAGGAGATCGGTGCGGCGCCGGGCCAGGGTCTGCCAGACCTCCGGCACGGCCGCGAAGGACACGTCGGCGGCGAGCAGTTCGGCGCACCGCCGCTCGCGGGTGGCCGGGTCGGCGAGCCACAGCGCGGCGGCCCGCCGTCCCCGTTCGCCGCGGGGATCGTCCAGGGCCGCGCGCCCCACCGCCGCGTCGAGCCCGGGGAGCCGTGCGAGGTGGCGTGCGAACAGGCCCGCGTACAGCAGCAGCCGGCCGGGCGCGGGCCCGCCGCAGTGCTCCTGGACCGCGAGCACCCCGTCGCCCGCCATGTCCAGCGGGCGCACCTCCCCGCTCCCGCGCGGATCGGCCAGTACCTCGACGAGCAGCCCGATGACGGCCGCCGCCCGCCCGGGGTCACCGGCGCGTACGGCGGACAGGGCGGTGCGCCGCAGCCACCGTCCGGCGGTCCGGAGCGTCGCGGCCGTCGAGTCGCGGGACTGCGCGGTGGTCATCGCGGCGTCGCGCAGGGCGGCGAAGGGTGCCGCGTCCAGCAGCGGGCCGGGGGCCTCGCCCGCCGCGAGAAGGGTGCTGCGGCGCACCTCCTCCTGGTCGTGCCAGGCCCGCTCGCAGGAGCGGAGGACGCGTGCGTACGCCTGCGGATCCGCGGAATCGTTGACGCAGCGCAGCAGGGCGGCCCAGGCCATGGCCCGCTCCGTCGGGCGGTGGGCGGCGCTCAGCTCCCGCAGGACCGGTTCCGCCTCGGTCAGCGGCAGCAGGGAGGCGAACCGGGTGCGCGGAAAGGCGCGGCGTCCGGTCCGCCCCGTCAGCAGGCGGCCGGCGATGTCCGCCCGGTCCTCGGGGGCCAGGGCGGAGACGGGGCCGATGTGGCCGGTCCAGTTGCCCTCGGCCATCCGTGCCTCGACCGTGCGGCGGCGTACGTCCGGTGGCAGCAGGGCGAGCAGGGGCTCCTGCGAGGTCCATCGTTCGAACGGGCCGCCGGTCCGGTGCTCCACCCGCAGGACATCCGCGAGCAGGGCGGCGTCGTCCGGCCCGCACGCCTCCAGCGCACGGCGCGCACGCCGGGACAGGCCGTCGGGGGCGAGCGGGATCCGTTCGGTTCCGGTGCGCCGCAGGGAGGCCGCCACGGCGGCCGGTTCCCTGAGCAGCAGCGCCGCGGCCGGACCGGTGACCAGGTGCGGGGCGCGCTCCAGGAGGAGCGCGCCGGCGGCCGGATCACGTGCGGTGAGGCGGCCGGCCAGATACCGGCTCCCCTCGCGGAGCCGGTCCGCCTCCCAGCGGTCCGGGCCGTCGGCACGGGCGTGTTCGGCGAGGTGGGCGGCGAGCGCGAGGGGCGCGGTGCGGGCCAGCGCGTGCAGGACCGGCCGCGGCACCGCGGACAGCCGGGGCAGCCATCGGGCGACGGCCCCGGAGGTGCAGGCGGGCAGCAGCCGGGCGGTGTCGTCGTCGCCATGGGCCGCGTGGACCCGTGCCAGCAGCAGATCGGCGAGCGCGCGGCGGCGGGACATCCTCAGCACGCGGTACGTGTCGTGGCGTACGGCTCTCAGCGGGCTCAGGGCGAGGGCTTCCAGGGCCTGTCCGGGCACCGGCAGCCGGATCGCGGCGGCCAGTGCGCGCGGGCGCAGCACCGGGTCGGCGAGGGCGTGGGCGACGGCTTCGAGATCGCGGCGGACGACGGCCAGGAACAGCGCCAGCCGGCGGTCGTCGGGGTCCGCGGTGTCCAGGGCCGCGCGGGCGGCGCGATAGCCGGCGTCGTCCAGGGAGCGGGTGTGTACGGCGATGGCCCGCATACGGGCCGGGTACGGGAGGTGGTCGAACCGGGCGTACAGAACGGCGGCTTCTTCTCTGCGGGACGTGGGTGGGTTCACGGCGCTCACCGGGTGGGGGCGGGCCGGACCTCTCGGATCTTGGTCATGGCGGCGATGGTGGCACCGGGGACCGTCGGCGCGCAATGATTTTCGGGCGCGGAACGGCCGTCCCTCACGTACTGTCGCGCAGATGACCAGCACCGGGGCCGAGAACCTCGTACGCGATCACACGATCTACTCGTGCGTGATGGGGTCGCGCGCGTTCGGGCTCGCCACGGAGGGGAGCGACACGGACCGGCGCGGGATCTTCCTCGCCCCCACCCCGTTGTTCTGGCGCTTCGAGAAGCCGCCGACGCATGTCGAGGGGCCGGCCGACGAGCAGTTCTCCTGGGAGCTGGAACGCTTCTGCGAGCTGGCGCTGCGGGCCAACCCGAATGTGCTGGAGTGCCTGCACTCCCCGCTGGTGGAGCGGATCGACGACACGGGCCGCGAACTGCTCGCGCTGCGCGGGGCCTTCCTGTCCCGGGCCGCCCACCGGACGTTCGTCCGCTACGCCCGGGGCCAGCGCGGGAAGCTGGAGGCGGACGTCAGGCAGTACGGCGCGCCGCGCTGGAAGCACGCGATGCATCTGCTGCGGCTGCTGGCGAGCTGCCGGGACCTGCTCCGTACGGGCGAGCTGACGGTCGAGGTCGGTGACGCCCGCGGGGAACTGCTGGCGGTGAAGCGCGGGGAGGTCCCGTGGGCGGAGGTGGAGCGCCGGATGAACCGGCTGGCCGAGGAGAGCGACGAGGCGGCCGTCCGCTCCCCGCTGCCGGCCGGGCCGGACCGGGCCCGGGTGGAGGACTTCCTCGTCCGGACCCGGCGGGCGTCGGCGGGAAGGGCCCTTTGAAGGACTCCGGCCCGGACCGTCCGCCCGGACGGGGTCACTCCCCCAGCCGGGCGCGCACGACCAGCTCGTTCAACGCGTCGAACTCCGTCACCGCGTCCGCCAGCAGCGACCTGGTCCGCGCCTCGTCCAGGACCCGGTGCAGCCCTTCGACGTCCCGCTCCACCGCCTCCGTGTCCAGCTCCTCCGCCGCCCCGTGCTCGGCCCCGGCCTTCGCCGCGATCAGGTCGGGCAGATATGCCGGGGCGGCCACCTGGTCGAGCAGCGTCGGCAGATGGGCCAGTACCCGGCCGCTGCGCATCAGATGGATGCCGGTGAGCAGCGCGCGGAAGGTGTAGAGCAGCGGTTTCAGCTCACCGGTCTTCTCGAAGAGCCGCCACTGGGTGCCGGCGAACCCCCGGTAGTGGTGCGCGTGGTTACGGGTCAGCACCCCCGGGGCCAGGGCGCACAGCTCCGCGTGGAGCGGGCTCGTGTGCACGACGAGCGGGGACAGCAGCTGTTCCAGCACATATCCGTTGGGCCGCAGCATGAGGCGGGCGAACTTGCGGAGGTCGTGGGTGACGAGATCCATCTCGACCCCGTCGCGGTCCCACATCCGGGTGCGTGTCTCCTCCGGTTCCCGCAGCCCGACCAGGTCGTGCGGGGGCAGGATGTGGACCCCCCGAAGGTCCACATCCGAGTCCTTGGAGGGGAAGCCGTACAGATGGGCCCCGGAGACCGTGGCGAAGAGCAGGGGTGCCGGCTCGTCGGCGAGGACCGGGCCGAGGTCGGTGACCGGCAGCCCGGCCCGCCGCAGGAGGGTGGTCGTGGCAGCCATGGCTCACGAGTCCCAGAGCGCCGCCAGCGACAACAGGTCGCTGCGGTACTCGACGCGTTCGGACCATTCCTTGGGCCAGGCGCCCGCGCCCAGGTGCGCCCCGGCCAGCGCACCCGTCAGACAGGCCAGCGAGTCGGAGTCGCCCCGGGTGCAGGCCGCCCTGCGCAGGGCGGTGACGGGCTCCTCGGGGAAGAGCAGGAAGCAGTGGAGGGCGGTGGCGAGGGCCTCCTCCGCCACCCAGCCGTCTCCCGTGCCGAGGCAGGGGTCGGTCTCGGGCGACGGGGAACGCAGGGCGTCCTGGACCCTGCCCAGCGCGGTCAGGCACTCGTCCCAGCCGCGCCGGATGTACGCCTCGGGCGAGGAGTCGCCCGCGTAGCGCCAGAGGTCTCCGAGCCACCGCTGCGGGTATCGCCCGCTGTTCTCGTACGCGTACGAGCGCAGCTGCCCCACGAGTCCCAGTGGTTCCGCGCCCTGGGCCAGCAGGAACACCGCGCGCGCCATCAGGTCGGAGGCGGCCAGTGCCGTCGGGTGGCCATGGGTGAGGGCGGCCTGGAGCTGGGCGGCACCGGCGCGCTGCTCCTCGCTGAGGCCGGGTACGAGTCCGATGGGCGCGACCCGCATGCTGGCGCCGCAGCCCTTGGAGCCGGTCTGACTGGCCTCCTGCCAGATCCGGTCGCCGTCGAGCAGGTGGCAGGCCTTCATGCAGGTGCGCCCCGGGGCCCGGTTGTTGTCCGGTGAGTGGTACCAGTCCACGAACTCCTCGCGGACCGGGCGGAGCAGCCGCAGCGGGGTGAGCGGTCCGCGGTCCATCGCCGTGCGTATGCCGCGTCCCAGCGCGATGGTCATCTGGGTGTCGTCGCTGACGACGGCGGGCTCCGGCAGCTTCATCCGCCGCCAGGGGCCGCACATGGCGAGGATGGCGGGCACGTCCTTGAACTCGGTGGGGAAGCCCAGCGCGTCGCCGAGCGCGAGCCCGGTCAGCGCACCCGTGGCCGCCTGTTTGGTGAGGGTCCTGGTCGCGTTCATCGCGTTGTCCGTCCTTCCGGTCGCAGGAGTGGAGGGTGCAGGGCGGTAGCGGCACCCGCCCGGTACAGAGCGGCCGGTTTCCCCCGTCCGCCGGTGCGGCGCGGCGGCCCTTCGACGGCCTGGACGAAGCCGGGCACATTGAGGACCTTGCGCCGGAAGTTGGGGCGGTCGAGCTCTACGCCCCACACGGTCTCGTACACCTGCTGGAGCTCGCCGAGGGTGAACTCGGCGGGGCAGAACGCCGTGGCCAGACAGGTGTATTCGAGTTTGGCGCCGATCCGCTCGTAGGCGTCGGCGAGGATCCGCCGGTGGTCGAAGGCGAGGCCGCCGTCGGGACCGCCCGCCTCCCACCAGCGCGCGTGGGCCGCGTCCCCGCCGCCGCGCGGCTCGGGCAGGTCGGGCAGGAGCGCGGCGTACGCGACGGAGACGACCCGCATCCTCGGGTCGCGGTCCGGTTCGGAGTAGGTGCGCAGCTGTTCGAGGTGGAGTCCGCGGACGGTGTCCTCGCCGAGGCCGGTCTCCTCGGCGAGTTCACGGCGGGCGGCCGTCTCGGCCGACTCACGGGGCAGGACGAAGCCGCCGGGCAGCGCCCATTGGCCCCGGTACGGCTCCTCGCCGCGCTCGACGAGCAGGACGTGCAGCCCGCCCGCCCGGACCGTGAAGACCGCGAGGTCCACGGTGACCGCGAAGGGGGTGAAGGCGTGCGGGTCGTAGCCCTCCGGAGCGGCGGGAGCGGGCTCGCGGCGGCCCCGCGCCGCGGAGTCGTCGTCCGCGACGCTGTTCACCGCCGCTCCGGAAGGGGCGCGGCGAAGTTCCACCCGGCGGCGAGCACCGCGTCCACAGCGGCGACCGCCGTCTCCAGCCGCGTCTCGCGCGGACCGGTGACCTCGATGAACTCCCTTCCCGTACGGGTGAGTTCGGAGCGGAACCGGTCCGTCATCCAGGGCCGCAGCTCCTCGCCGTCACGGAGCCCGTCGTCCTCGAACGCGACGCCCTCATGGTCGGTGAGCAGCCACAGATGGTGCCGGACCCGGTCCGCGATCTCCTCGACGAGCGGGTTGCGGCCACCGACGTACCGCTCGTGCCACACGGTGGTGGCGAAGGAGTCGGTGTCGCAGAACAGCACCGGGGAGCCGGTGCGCGCGCCCGCCTCCTCCGCGGCGTTCTGGGCCTTCGCGATGAGCGGGAAGTCGTCCGTGGTGAAGGCGACGTCCTCCCACTGCGCGCCCGGCCACCGGTCGCGCAGCGCGGCCAGTTTCCGTTCGCTGTACTCGCGCCCGTACTCGGCGACGTACCCGGTCCGCGCCCAGATCCCGCCCCGTGCCCGGTAGTGCTCGGCGAGCGCCCGCGCCAGGGTGGTCGTGCCGGTGGACTCGGCGCCGACGACGACGATCCGGCGGGCGAGGGCGGCCTTGACGGGGGGTTCGAGGAAGTCCCAGCAGCCCGCCGGGTCCTGGCGCACGGCGGTTCCGGAGACCGGGAAGAGGGTGCGGCCGGGGTCGACGAGGACGGACGCGGCGCCGAAGCGCCGGGCCAGCTCCGCGCCGTAGGACTCCGAGGTGAACACGGCGTCGACCGGCTCCGGGACCGCACCGGTGAACACCGCCATGTGCGCGTCCCAGATCGCCGGGTCCGTGAGGTCCATGCGGATGTCGTCGACGGCGCCCACCACCCGGACGCCCGGGTGGACCTCGCGCATCCAGGCGACCCGGTCGGCGAGCGGGACGGATTCCACGGAGGCGGCGCAGACCAGGACCGTCAGCCGCTCGCAGCGGTCGCGGGCGGTGCGGACGAGGTGGTGGTGACCGGCGTGCGGCGGGTAGAACTTGCCGAGGACCAGGCCGTGCGCGAAGCGCTTCACGCCGCGGCCACCTCCATCGGGCGGTTCCGGCCCGCGGCGAGGTCACGGCTCCAGCCGCGCAGCCCCAGGACGCAGAGCGTGAGGAAGCCGACGTACAGCAGGGAGGTCAGATAGAGCTCCTTGTACGCGTACAGCGGGATGTACACCACGTCGGCGGCGATCCACAGCCACCAGGACTCGACCCGCTTGCGGCACTGTCCGTACGTCGCCATCAGCGACAGCGAGGTCGTCAGCGCGTCCCAGAAGGGCACCGTCGAGTCGGTGGCCCGGGACAGCAGAAGCGTGAGCGCGAGGGTCCCCACCGCCCCCGCCGTGAGCAGCCAGGCCCATTCGGTGCGGGTCGTGGTGCGCACCGGCAGGACGGACGTCCCTGGTCCACCCCCGTGGGTCCAGGTCCACCAGCCGTACACGGCGAGGGTGATGAAGACGAGCTGGAGGCCGGCGTCGGCGTACAGGCCGGACTGGGCGAACAGCAGGATGAAGAAGAGGTTGTTGGCCATGCCGATGGGCCAGTTGGCGATGTGCTGGCGGGCCACGAGCCAGACGCACAGCGCCCCACTGCCGAAGCCGAGCACCTCGGTCCAGCTGACCGGGGTGTCCAGGACCGTCACCAGGGGTTGCTGAAGGGGTTCGAGGAAATCCGCGAGACTCACGCCCGCCTCCTTAATAGTCATACTGACTATAAAGGGGGAACGCCCATGGCGAAAGGCCCGCGGCCGGTTCCTGTCCGGGATTCGGGAACAGGGACCGGCCGCGGGCCTGGGAGACGGGCGGGGTGGCTACAGACCGACCTCGCGCATCAGCATGCCGACCTCGGTGTTGGTGAGACGGCGCAGCCAGCCGGACTTCTGGTCGCCCAGCGGGATCGGCCCGAAGGACGTCCGCACCAGCCGCTCGACCGGGAAGCCGGCCTCGGCCAGCATGCGGCGCACGATGTGCTTGCGGCCCTCGTGGAGGGTCACCTCGACCAGGTAGTTCTTCCCGGTGTTCTCCACGACCCGGAAGTGGTCGGCGCGGGCGTACCCGTCCTCCAGCTGGATGCCGTCCTTGAGCCGCTTGCCCAGATCGCGCGGCAGCGGGCCCTGGATGGCGGCCAGGTAGGTCTTCTTCACGCCGTACTTGGGGTGGGTGAGACGGTGGGCCAGCTCGCCGTGGTTGGTGAGCATGATGATGCCCTCGGTCTCGGTGTCCAGCCGGCCGACGTGGAAGAGCCGCGTCTCCCGGTTGTTGACGTAGTCGCCGAGGCACTGGCGGCCGTCCGGGTCCTCCATGGAGGAGACGACACCGGCGGGCTTGTTCAGCGCGAAGAAGAGGTACGACTGGGTGGCGACCGTCAGGCCGTCCACCTTGATCTCGTCCTTGTGCACATCGACGCGCATGCCCTGCTCGACGACGATCTCGCCGTTGACCTCGACACGGGCCTGGTCGATCAGCTCCTCGCAGGCACGCCGCGAGCCCATGCCCGCCCTGGCGAGCACCTTCTGGAGGCGCTCGCCCTCCTCCTCGGCACCCGGGTGGGTCTTGGGCAGCTTGATGTCGGGCTTGTTCGCGTACCTGTCCCGGTTGCGCTGCTCGATCTTGGCTTCGAGCTCGCGCGGCCGGGCCGGGGCGCCGTACGGGGCACGCCGGCCGCGGCCCGCGCTCTGCGAGGACTTCGGGCCGCCCTTGGCACCGCCGCGGGCCGCCGCGCCGCGGCCCTTGCGGAGGCCGCCGTCGCCGCCGGGCTTGTCGGCGCCCACGTCGTAGCGGCGCTCCTCGGGGCGGGGGCGGCGGGGGCGCTGCTCCTGCTTGTCCTCGCGCCCGCCCTGACCGCCACCGCCACCGGCACCGCCGCCCTGGCCCTTGGGCCGGAAGGAGCCGCCGGAGGAGCCGCTGCCGCCCCGGGGGTTCCGGCCGCCGCCGCTGCCACCGCTCCTGCCGCCGGCGCCGCCGCTCCTGCCGCCGCCGTTGCCGCCGCCGCTTCCGCTGTTCCTGCCACTGCTTCGCATCAAAAATCCGTCTTGTCGTCTGCGTGAGTATCCGGGGTGTCCGGTGCGTCCGGATCGAACGACGGCACACCCTCTAGCGTCTCAGCCTCGATCGCGTCCGCCTCCGGGAGGAAGGGCGCGAGCTCCGGGAGCTCGTCCAGGCCTCGCAGGCCCATACGCTCCAGAAAGTAGTTCGTCGTCCTGTACAGGATCGCACCTGTTTCGGGTTCCGCGCCCGCCTCCTCGACCAGACCCCTCTGCAGGAGGGTCCGCATCACGCCGTCGCAGTTCACTCCGCGCACCGCCGAGACCCGCGAACGGCTCACCGGCTGGCGGTACGCGACCACCGCGAGCGTCTCCAGGGCCGCCTGGGTGAGGCGGGCGTGCTGGCCGTCCAGGACGAAGCCCTCGACGGCGTCCGCGTACTCGGGCCGGGTGTAGAAGCGCCAGCCGCCCGCCACGAGCCGCAGGTCGAAGCCCCGGCGCTGGGCGGTGTACTCGTCGGCCAGCTCCCGCAGCGCGTCCGCCACGGCCCTGCGCGGCCGCTGGAGGACCTTGGCGAGGTGCTCCTCGGTGGCGGGCTCGTCGACGACCATCAGGACCGCCTCCAGGGCGGGCTTCAGATCGAGGGCCGCGACCGTACCGGCTTCCGGGCCCCCGTCGCCGTCCCGGTGCTGCGTGCTCATGTCTCCGCGCCCTCCTCGGCCGCCGCGTGGATCTCCTGGTCGAACTCGTCCGTCACCGCGGGCTCCGTCCCCTCCCCGCCGCACCAGCGCACGAGCAGCTCGCCGAGCGCCTCTTGCTGGTCGAGGGCGACGGCCTTCTCCCGGTACAGCTCCAGCAGCGCCAGGAACCGGGCGACGACCGTGAGGGTGTCCGGCGCGTCCTCGGCGAGCACCCGGAAGCTCACCTCGCCCGCCCCGCGCAGCCGCGCCACCACGATCCCGGCCTGTTCGCGCACGCTGACCAGCGGTGCGTGGATGTGGTCGACGTACACCTGGGGCTTGGGCCTCGGCTGCATCGCCTTCACCGCGAGCCGGGCGAAACCCTCGGCGCCGATGCTGATGACGACCTCGGGCAGCAGCTCGGCGTGCTGGGGTTCGAGACCGACGGTACGGGGGTAGCGGCGGGCCTCGGACTCCAGCCGGGTGTGGAAGATCTCGGCGATCCGCTTGTACGCGCGGTACTGGAGCAGCCGCGCGAAGAGCAGGTCCCGGGCCTCCAGGAGGGCCAGGTCCGCCTCGTCCTCCACCTCGGCGGTCGGCAGCAGCCGGGCGGCCTTCAGATCCAGCAGGGTGGCGGCGACGACCAGGAACTCGGTGGTCTGGTCGAGGTCCCAGTCCGCTCCCATGGCGCGGATGTGCGCCATGAACTCGTCGGTGACCCTGGACAGGGCGACCTCGGTCACATCGAGCTTGTGCCGGGAGATCAGCTGGAGGAGAAGGTCGAAGGGGCCTTCGAAGTTCGCGAGCCGCACCGTGAAGCGCCTGTCGTCGCCACCGGGACCGTCCCCGCCACCGTCCCCGGACGGGGACGCGGGGTCGGGCGCAGGCTCCGGCTCGGACGCGGGCTCGGGCGCAGGCTCTGGCTCGGGCGCAGGCTCTGGCGCAGTCCCGGCCGTTGTCACGGGCTCGGGCCCGGCCACGGGCACGGGCGGCTCGGGCCCGGTCTCCGGCCCGGGTGCGGTTCCCGCCGCCGGCTCGGGCCCGGTCCGCGAGTGCCGGGCCGCGACGGCACCGGGCCCGCGGCCGAGCGTACGGCGGCGCGGGCTCGCGGGGTCGTCGGTGGGGGGCATCGCGGTCCAGGGGTGCGGCGGAAACACGGGCGGGCGGTGGCGGCCCCGGCGCGGGCGGCGGGGACGGGGGCCCGGAAGGGACGCCCCCGGCCCCGTACGGGCGTGGAGCCGGGCCCGGCTGTCGGCCGGCCCCTCCCAGGCAGGCTACCGGCGCCGCACCGCTCAGCGGCCGCGCAGCCGCCGTACGAGAATGCTCGCGTCGCCCCGGGACTCCAGATCGGCCAGCACCACCGCGACGGCCTCACGCACTATGCGCCCGCGGTCGACGGCGAGCCCGTGCTCGCCGCGCAGGACGAGGCGGGCGTGTTCGAGGTCCATCAGTTCCTCGGCCGACACATAGACGGTGATCTTCTCGTCGTGGCGCTCCCGGCCGCTGGGCCGGCGATTGGCGCCACGTCCTCCGCCGCGCCTGCGCTGCTGCTGGCCGGCGGAAGCCGGATCCTGGGAGGCGGAGGGGGCCTGAGCGGCGGAACGTGTCGCGGGGACGGTCTTGGCGCCCGGCGCGGACCGGTCGCCCTCGGCGCCGCGACTGCGTGACTCGCCCCCGTCGGCGCCCGCCGCCGAGTGCTCCTCACGGGTCCGGGCCGCCGGACGGCCGGAGGGGCCGCTGCCGGCCCCTTCCTGGCCCGGTGCGTCCGCCGGGGCGTCGCCCTCGCCCGCCGGGGCGGGCACCCGTCCCTCGCTGTTCGCCTTGCGTCGCCGGTCCGCGGGGGAGGACGCCTGGAGCCCCATCCCACCGGTGGTACGGAACAGTTCGTCGGCCCCCGGCAGACTCACTCGGCGTGACACCGGGCGAGCACCTCCCTGGCGAGCTGTCGATAGGCGGCGGCGCCGACCGAGTTGGAGGCGTACGTGGTGATGGGCTCACCGGCGACCGTGGTCTCCGGGAAGCGCACCGTACGGCCGATGACCGTGTGGTAGACGTGGTCGTCGAAGGCCTCGACGACCCGTGCGAGGACCTCGCGGCTGTGCACCGTACGGGAGTCGTACATGGTGGCGAGGATGCCGTCGAGCTCCAGCTCCGGGTTGAGCCGCTCCTGGACCTTCTCGATGGTCTCGGTGAGCAGTGCCACTCCGCGGAGCGCGAAGAACTCGCACTCCAGCGGCACTATGACCTTGTGAGCCGCCGTCAGCGCGTTCACCGTCAGCAGGCCCAGCGAGGGCTGACAGTCGATCACGATGTAGTCGTAGTCGGCCATCAGCGGCTTCAGCGCGCGCTGGAGCGTCGATTCCCGGGCCACCTCGCTGACCAGCTGCACCTCGGCGGCGGAGAGGTCGATGTTGCTCGGCAGCAGATCCATGTTGGGCACGGCGGTCTTCAGCAGGACCTCGTCGGCCGACATGCCCCGCTCCATGAGCAGGTTGTAGACCGTGAGGTCGAGCTCCATCGGGTTGACCCCGAGACCGACCGACAGGGCACCCTGCGGGTCGAAGTCGACGAGCAGGACACGGCGTCCGTACTCCGCGAGTGCCGCGCCCAGGTTGATGGTCGACGTGGTCTTGCCGACGCCGCCCTTCTGGTTGCACATCGCGATGATCTTCGCGGGGCCGTGATCGGTCAGCGGACCCGGGATCGGGAAGTACGGCAGGGGCCGCCCGGTCGGGCCGATCCGCTCGCGGCGCTGGCGCGCGGCGTCGGGCGCGAGGGTGGCCGCGTACTCCGGATCGGGCTCGTACTCGGCGTCGGGGTCGTAGAAGTGCCCCTCGGGCACCTCGGCGAAGTCGGCGAAGTGGGCGGAGTCCCGGCCACTCTCGTTGCCGGCCATGGCGTTCACGTGTAGGCCGTCCATCATCTGGGGGGCTGTCGTCATGTGCTGTTGGGTGGCGAAGGTGCGGACAGCGACGGAGCCGACAGCTTCGAGCCCGATCGGGCCCTGACCCCGTGCGGGCATCCCTGGTTGACCACCCCCGGGAGTAAATGTCGACTCATTCACAAGTCGTCTTACCTCCTTGGACGTGACCAGGAAACTTATCGATAGGTCAGCGTGGCACCATGCCGACGATTGGCGACTCTATGGCGTGTCACCGGTCCGCAGCAACACAATCCGCCGGACCCGGCCCGTTGTGTCGGCAATCGAACACCCCTCTGTCAAGGGTGCACAGCGAGCAAGGCTCACATTTCGCCGCTGCACGAAACGGGTAAAGAGTTACGTTCGAGACGAGTTGCACGAGGGCGCCACAGGGCCCGATACACCTCCGGCCGGACCTTGCTCGGCAAGGTCCGGCCGGACGCAGGAGGTTGACGGAAGGTGTTGACCCGTCAGCCGAGAAGGGTGCTCAGCTCGACGTGCGGGAGCTCGTGGGCCTCGGCCACCTCACGGTAAACGACCTGCCCGTCATGGGTGTTGAGGCCCTTGGCGAGAGCGGCGTCACGGCGCAGCGCCTCGGCCCAGCCCCGGTTCGCCAGCTCCACGATGTAGGGCAGCGTGGCGTTGGTCAGGGCGTAGGTGGAGGTGTTCGGAACCGCGCCGGGCATGTTGGCGACACAGTAGAAGACCGAGTTGTGGACCATGAAGGTCGGCTCGGCGTGCGTCGTCGGGTGCGAGTCCTCGAAGCAACCACCCTGATCAATTGCAATGTCGACAAGTACACTTCCGGGCTTCATCTTGGCGACAAGCTCGTTGGTGACAAGCTTCGGCGCCTTCGCGCCGGGGATCAGCACGGCGCCGACGACGAGGTCGGCCTCGACGACGGCCTTCTCCAGCTCGAAGGCGTTGGAGACGACCGTCTGCACCTTGGTGCCGAAGATCCTGTCGGCCTCGCGCAGCTTGTTGATGTCCTTGTCGAGCAGCGTGACGTGGAAGCCGAGACCGACGGCGATCTGGGTGGCGTTCCAGCCGGAGACGCCGCCACCGATGACGACGGCCCTGCCCGCCGCCGTACCCGGGACACCGCCCGGCAGTACACCGCGGCCACCGGCCGAGCGCATCAGGTGGTAGGCGCCGACCTGCGGGGCCAGCCGGCCGGCGACCTCGGACATCGGGGCGAGCAGCGGGAGCGCGCGGTTGGCGGTCTCCACGGTCTCGTACGCGATGGCGGTGGTGCCGGACTCCAGCAGCGCGTCCGTGCACTCGCGGGAGGCGGCGAGGTGGAGGTACGTGAAGAGGGTCTGGCCCTTGCGGAGGCGGTGGTACTCCTCGGCGACCGGCTCCTTGACCTTCAGCAACAGGTCGGCGGCGGCCCACACCTCGTCGGCGGTGGGCAGGATCCGCGCCCCCGCGGCGACGTACTCCTCGTCCGTGATGGAGGAGCCCGCACCGGCGTTCCGCTCGACGAGGACCTGGTGGCCGTGACGGACGAGCTCATGCACTCCGGCGGGGGTGATCGCCACCCGGAACTCGTTGTTCTTGACTTCGCGGGGGATGCCGACCTTCACGTCGATCACGGTCCTTGGCTCGGGGGGTTATCGGGGCATAAACAGACATACCCGGATATACGCAGAGTAAATGGAGACGCCACGAAGGAACGCGGCAGAGCCAGTTTAATGAAGGACTTCGCGCTGTCTAGCCTTACAAAGCACTAATTTTCAGTCGCAGCACTACGGATTTCGTAGGCAGATCCCTCCTCGCCCAGCAATCTGTCGGCCACACCCCGGTGCAGCCCGGCCGCCGCCGGGTCCCCGAGCCGGTCCAGCGTGTCGGCCAGCCTGAGCTGGAGCGCCGCCTGAAGCCGCACGTCCCCGGCCCGCCGGGCCAGCTCGACGGCCTCCCGGCAGGTGTGCAGCGACTCCTGCGGCCGGCCCGCGTACTCCTGCACCCGCGCGGCCTCGCTCAGCGCCCGCGCCTGGGCGGGCAGGTCGCCGAGACGGCGGTAGCCGGACGCCGCGGCCCGCCAGTTCCGCAGCGCCTCCCCGTACCGCCCGGCGTACGTGTGCACGGCACCCAGCCGCCCGTACAGCCGCGCCTCGTCCGCCCGCTCCCCCTGGGTGAGGCGCTGGGCGAGCGCCCTGCCGTACCAGTCGGAGGCCCGGTGGAAGTCCCCGAGCTCCGCATAGGCGCCGCCTACGGATTCCATCGCGCGTCCGGTCGCGTACAGGTCCTTCGCCTCCCGTCCCGCGTCCAGCGCGGCCCGGTAGCGGGCCAGCGCCTCCTCGGTCCGGCCGGTCCTGGCATCCAGATCGGCGAGATTGAGCAGCGCGGCGGCCCGCTCCCGGGGCAGATCGCGGCGCTCGGCCACGTCCAGGACCAGGCCGTGCAGCCCGTACAGCTCGGGCGCGGCGGCCTCGGTGCCCCGGTGCGCGGCCAGCGCGCGCACCAGCGCGGCCACCAACCTGCGGGCCAGGGTGTCGAGTTCACCATCCTCGACGGCGATCCTGGCCGAGGCCAGCAGGGCCGGCTGGCGGATCCGCAGCCACTCGGCGGCATCCTCCGTGCTGGGGAAGCGCAGCGAGCGGGGCAGTCCGGCGAGCTTGCGGCGGGCGGCGGAGCCCTCCGGTTCGGTGATCGCCCGGCAGGACTGGAGCCGGCGCACCGTCCGCTCCAGCATCCTGGCCCTGGCCAGCTGGATCTCGGCCGGGCGGTCGGACTCCTCCAGCAGGGCCCGCAGCAGCGGGGCCAGGCAGCCGGGCACCTCGTACTGGGGCTGGCGCGCACCGTTGCTCCGCAGCAGTCCCAGCCGTACGAAGTCGTCCAGCGTCGTCTGGGCGGCGGGCACCGAGCAGCCGGCCAGCGCGGATGCGGTGTGGGCGTCGGCGAGCCCGGCGGGCGCCAGCGCGAGGAATCGCAGTATCCGGGCGGCGGCCTGCGGGAGGGACTCGTGGACGAGGCGGAAGGCGCGGGCCAGCGGACGTGCCCCGGCCGGCCACTGCTCCCCGGTGTCCGGCAGCAGGTGCAGCCGCTTGGCGACATCGGCGACCGAGGCCCCCGGACGGGCCGCGAGCCAGCCGCCGATCAGGACCAGGGCCGCGGGCTGTCCCCCGCACTCCTCGCTGAGGGCCTCCGCGGTCAGCGGGTCGACGGTGATGCGGACCTGGCCGATGAGGCGGCCGAGCAGCCGCACGGCGGAGCCCGCGTCGAGCCCGCCGATGGTGCAGGGACGCACATCGGGGATGCCGGTCAGCGGCCCCGTCGCGGTGGCGACGACCAGAGCGTCCGGGCTGTCCGGGAGCAGCGGGTCCACCTGTTCGGCGTCCACGGCGTCGTCCAGCACCAGCAGGATCCGGCGTACGGCCAGGGCCTCGCGCACCATCTCGGAGAGTTCGTCCTCGTCGGCACCGGGCGGGGCCGTCAGGTCGAGCAGGCCGAGGATGTCGCGGGCGGTGCGCTCGGTGGGCACGCGTTCGCCGTCGGGGTCGGTGAGCCCGGCCCGGAGCACCCCGTCGGGATAGGCACCGGTGGCCAGGAGCCGCCGCGCCAGTTCCGCGGCGAGTGCGCTGCGTCCGGAACCCGGGCGCCCGGCGATCAGCAGGACCCGGGAACGCGGTGTCTTGCGGCCTGCCAGCGTGTCCAGACCGGCCCGCTCGATGTCGGCCCGGAGGGCCTTCAACTCGCGTTCCCGGCCGAAGAATTGGGGTGAGGCGGCGCCGGACGGCTCCTCGGTCCCCGCAGGCCGGGCCGGGCCGCTGGTGTCCACCGCCTGATCCGTCACGAGCCACGCTCCACTTCGCTGCACGCGGTGCCCGCCGGGACTCCGGGCGGGACCGTCCGAGCGTAGTTCAGGCGTGCGGACGATCATGGCGGAGCGTGGCTGGAAGGTCCCCCGATCGGATCAGCGTTCTTTACGATCGTCCGACCGGAAGCCCCGCCCTTCGGGCGGACAGCGCCACTTCCGGCACATGTCCCGGGCCCGGGAAGGCAGGGAGCCGATGGCCGTTCCCGGACCCCGGACGGCCGGAACGTCCGGACCCCGGACGGCGGGACCGTCCGGACCTCGGACGGCCGGACGGCCGGGCGGCTCAGGCCTCGAACGGCCGGGCGGGCCAGGGCGCCCCGGCCGGACGGAGTGCGTCCACGCCCTCGCCCGCGAGCACCGCGGTGAGCGCGAGCACGCCCACCACCAGGCAGTTGTTGTGCAGGTCCCCGGCGAGCACCCCGCGCACCAGCTCCGCCAGCGGCACCCTGGCCTGCTCCATGTCGGCCTCCTCCTCGGAGACCGCGTACCGCTCCCCCTCGGCCTCGGAGAGGTTCCGGGCGAGAAAGACGCGTACGGCCTCGTCGCAGCCGCCGGGAGTGGTGTAGACGTCGGTCAGCACCCGCCAGTCCTCGGCCTTGACGTGCGCCTCCTCGTACAGCTCGCGCTGGGCCGCGTGCAGCGGATTCTCCCCGGGGATGTCCAGCAGTCCGGCCGGGATCTCCCAGAGCTTCTGGCGCACCGGGTGCCGGTACTGCCGCAGCACGAGCACCCGGTCCTCCCCGTCGATGGCGAGGACGGCCACGGAACCGGGGTGGACCTGGTAGTCACGGCGCACGACGCTGCCGTCGGGCATGACCACCTCGTCGGTGCGGACGCTGGTCTTGTTGCCGGTGAAGGGGGTCGCGGTCGCGGTGACCTGCCACTCCTCGGGCGTGTCCTGGAAACCCATGTACGTCCTCCCACGAACAAAACGGAAACCGGGGTACCCGTCCCTCAAGGACGCGTACCCCGGTCAACCGTAGTGCCTCGGCGCTACTCGCCCGTCTCGCGGGCGGCCAGCCGGCGCTCGACGGCCGCCTTCACCAGACCCGCGAAGAGCGGGTGCGGGCGGGTCGGGCGGGAGCGCAGCTCCGGGTGCGCCTGGGTGGCGACCAGGTAGGGGTGCACCTCGCGGGGGTACTCGACGTACTCGACGAGCTTGTTGTCCGGGGAGGTGCCGGAGAAGACCAGTCCGGCCTTCTTCTCCAGCTCGGCGCGGTAGGCGTTGTTGACCTCGTAGCGGTGGCGGTGACGCTCCTCCACGTACGGCTGGCCGTCGTACGCCTCGCGCACCAGCGAGCCCTCGGCGAGCTTGGCCGGGTAGAGGCCGAGCCGCATGGTGCCGCCCAGGTCGCCCGCGCCCTCGACGTAGGCGAGCTGCTCCTCCATCGTGGAGATGACGGGGTGGGAGGTGGCCGCGTCGAACTCGGTGGAGTTGGCGTCGGGGATCTCGGCCAGGTTGCGCGCCGCCTCGATCACGATGCACTGGAGGCCCAGGCAGAGGCCGAGCAGCGGCACCTTGTTCTCACGGGCGTACTGGATGGCGCCGATCTTGCCGTTGACACCGCGGTCGCCGAAGCCGCCGGGTACGCAGATCGCGTCGACGTCGGCGAGCTGCTTCGCGGCACCCGCCGGGGTCTTGCAGTCGTCGGAGGCGACCCACTTGACCTTGACCCGGGCCTTGTTGGCGAAGCCGCCGGCCCGGATGGCCTCGGTGACCGAGAGGTAGGCGTCCGGCAGGTCGATGTACTTGCCGACGAGCGCGACGGTGACCTCGTGGTCGGGGTTGTGGACCCGGTCCAGCAGGTCGTCCCAGGTGGTCCACTCGACATCGCGGAAGGGCAGGTCGAGCTTGCGCACGACGTAGGCGTCCAGGCCCTCGGTGTGCAGCACCTTCGGGATGTCGTAGATCGACTTGGCGTCCACGCAGGCCACCACGGCGGCCTCGTCCACGTCGCACATCAGCGAGATCTTGCGCTTGATGGCGGTGGGGACGTCACGGTCGGCGCGCAGCACGATGGCATCCGGCTGAATACCGATGTTGCGCAGCGCCGCGACGGAGTGCTGGGTGGGCTTGGTCTTCAGCTCGCCGGAGGGGCCGATGTAGGGCAGCAGCGAGATGTGCACGACGAAGACGTTGTCGCGGCCGACCTCGTGGCGGACCTGGCGGACGGTCTCCAGGAAGGGCAGCGACTCGATGTCGCCGACCGTGCCGCCGACCTCCGTGATGACGACATCGACGTCGTCGGTGGCCATGCGGCGGATGCGGTGCTTGATCTCGTTGGTGATGTGCGGAATGACCTGGACGGTGTCGCCGAGGTACTCGCCGCGCCGCTCCTTGGCGATGACCTGGGAGTAGACCTGGCCGGTGGTGACGTTGGCCGAGCCGTCGAGGTCGACGTCGAGGAAGCGCTCGTAGTGGCCGATGTCCAGGTCGGTCTCGGCGCCGTCGTTGGTGACGAACACCTCACCGTGCTGGAAGGGGTTCATCGTGCCGGGGTCGACGTTGAGGTAGGGGTCGAGCTTCTGCATGGTGACCCGCAGGCCACGCGCCTTGAGCAGGGCACCCAGGCTGGAGGCAGTCAGACCCTTGCCGAGGGAGGAGGCGACACCCCCGGTGACGAAGATGTGCTTGGTCGTCGTGGATGTGGGCTGCATAGCCAAAGGGGGCTCCCGTGGTCGCGATGATGAGGTGCGTACCGGCCGCCGAACCGGAGAATCCGGGGGTGCCGTCGCTGCGGTTCGGGGGCCTCGTCCGCTGTCGCGAACGACCACCGGTCCACGGGCTACCAGGGTAACAGCGACGGCGGGAGGCTGCTTCCGGCCACAGCCCTCACACTGGCATCACAGGTTCATCGCACTGGTTTCACGTCCCACCCGTTCAGCTCAGTTGTCTTGCGAAGACCGTCGCGCGGATCTTGCCGGTGCGTCGTATCCTGCTCAAACACTCGCTGCCGAGCCGGCCTGCCAGCGGCACCACCCCAGCCCGCACACCGGTTGCAAGAGCTCGTCGGTTTTCTCTACGACCCCCCCTTGACCAGCAGTAAGAGCCCCTCAGGGGCGACATGGCCGTTCGACTGGAGATGCACGTGGCCGGGCGCATCGAGGATTACGCACTCATCGGAGACATGCAGACCGCCGCCCTGGTCTGCCGGGACGGCACAGCGGACTGGCTGTGCCTACCCCGCTTCGATTCGCACGCCGTCTTCGCAGGACTGCTGGGCACCGAGGAGCACGGCTTCTGGCGTCTGGGACCTGCGCGGGCGGAGGGAGCCGAGCCGCCGTCCGCGGACCGGCGCCGCTACCGCGGCGAATCCCTCATCCTGGAATCGGAGTGGGACACCCCGCGCGGCACCGTACGCGTGACCGATTTCATGCCGCCGCGTGACGGCGCACCGCAGCTCATCCGGATCGTGGAGGGCGTCAGCGGCCGGGTGCCGATGCGCTCGGAGCTGCGCATGCGGTTCAGCTACGGCCGGGTGACCCCCTGGGTCCACAAGGTCGACTCCCGTACCGTCGCGGTTGCGGGCCCGGATTCGGTCTGGCTGGACACCGAGGCCGACACGTACGGCAAGAACCTGACGACGTACTCCGACTTCACCGTGGCACCCGGGGACCGGATCACGTTCACGATCAGCTGGCAGCCCTCGCACCACCAGCCGCCCGCGCTTCCGGACCCCGAGGGGTCCCTGGAGGCGACCGAGCTGTTCTGGCGCGACTGGGTCGAACAGTGCACGTACCACGGGCCCTACCGCGAAGCCGTGGTCCGCTCACTGATCACTCTCAAGGCCCTCACCTACGCCCCGACCGGCGGGATCGTGGCGGCCCCGACCACCTCACTGCCCGAGGACATCGGGGGCTCGCGCAACTGGGACTACCGCTACACCTGGCTCCGCGACGCCGCCATCACCCTCTCCTCGCTGCTGCGCACCGGCTACCGCGAGGAGGCCCGCGCCTGGCGGGAGTGGCTGCTGCGCGCGGTGGCGGGCGACCCGGAGAACCTGCAGATCATGTACGGGATCGCGGGCGAGCGGGAGCTGGGCGAGGCCGAGCTGGACTGGCTGCCCGGCTACGAGAACTCCGGCCCGGTCCGGGTCGGCAACGGCGCGGCCAACCAGCTCCAGCTCGATGTCTACGGGGAGGTCACCGAGGCGCTGCACCTGGCCCATATGACGGGCCTGACCCGCAACGACTACGCGATGGGGCTCCAGCTCAAGCTGATCGAGTATCTGGAGAAGCACTGGTTCGAGCCCGACGAGGGCATCTGGGAGGTGCGCGGGCCGCGCCGGCACTTCGTGCACTCCAAGGTGATGGCGTGGGTCGCGGTCGACCGCACGATCAAGCTGATCGAGTCCGGGGACGCCGAGGGGCCGCTGGAGCGGTGGCGCGAGCTGCGCGACGACATCCACCGCGATGTCTGCGAGCGGGGCTACGACAAGGACCGCAACACCTTCACCCAGTCCTACGGGTCGAAGGAGCTGGACGCGTCCCTGCTGC